>NZ_JASDDD010000073.1:0-13155 GCF_030407555.1 Curtobacterium sp. APC 4022 | reverse complement strand
TCCGGGTCGGCTTCGGGGTCGTCGTCGCGGTGGCCGTCGCGCTCCGGGTCGGTGCCGGGGTCTCGCCGCCCGAGCAGGCGGTGAGGAACAGGGCCGCACCGACGCCGACGGTGATGGCGGTGGTGAGGGCCGTGGACGGGTGACGACGGGTCATGAGCCGATCCTGGCAGTCGGGGACGAGCCTCCCGGCCAGGGACACGGCGGGAGCGGACGATCGATGCCGAGCCGTGACGCACCCGAGGGGATCCGCTGGTTCCGGCGGACGCAGCCCGACCGGAACTCGTCCGGACCCGCGGATCCCGCGGGTCAGAGGTCCGCGTGCAGCTGCCAGGTCTCGAGGGCGGAGTCGCGCCAGTCGAACATCCGCGCACGGTCCGGCCCGGCGATCGCGAGCTGCCCGGCGAGGTGCGGGTCGTTGACGACCTGGTACATCGCCTGGGCCAGCCGTTCCGGGTAGGACGCACGTGGGTTGCGGGCGACGCTGATGCCGGCGTCGGAGGCGACCTCGGTGACGGCGTCGTCGTCGGAGTGGATGACGGGCACGCCGAAGCTCATCGCCTCGATCACCGGGAGCCCGAAGCCCTCGGCGAGGCTCGGGAACACGAAGACGGTGGCACGGTCGTAGGCCACGGCGAGGTCGGCGTCGTCGACGCGGCCGAGCACCTTCACCCGGGACGGGTCGAGTCCGGCGCGCTCGGCGGTGCCGTGCACGTCGACGTCGCCCCAGCCGTCCGGACCGGAGATGACCAGCGGGACGTCGTCCGGCGCCTCCGGGTGGGCCATGGCCTCGATGAGGGCGGTCAGGCCCTTGCGCGGTTCGAGCGTGCCGACGGCCAGGACGTACCGTTCGGGCAGTCCGAGCCGCTCGGCGCGGAGGTCGGCGTCGACCGGCACGCGCAGGCGTCCGCTCGGGGCGCCGCCGATGACCCGCAGGCGGTCGTCGAACCGGTGGATCTCGTTGAGCTGCGCGGCGACGGCGTGGGTCGGCACCACGACGGCGTCGGCGTACTTGTACGCACGCTTCACCATCGCCTTGTGGAAGTGCACGCCGCGCGGGGTCAGGGTCTCCGGGTTCGTCCACGGCACGGTGTCGTGCACCGTGACGACCGTCTGCCGGCCCGGCTCCTGCACCCGGTCGTGCTTCACCAGCGGGGCGAGGACGCTCGGGGCGTGCACCATGCCGTGCGAGGCACCGTGGGCCAGACCGCCCTGCCACGCGAGGGACAGCTCACGTCGGGGCAGTGCCAGTCGGTCGAGGCCGGCGAGCCCGGGCAGGAGGATCCGGAGCCGTTCGAGTTCGGCCGCCGAGGACGCCGAGACGACCGCTTCGACGTCACAGCCGTCCGGGGCGGTCGCGATCAGCTGCCGGGTGAGTTCCTCCGCGTAGCGGCCGATGCCGCCGGGTACCGGTGCGAGCACCTGGTCGACGATCACGCGGAGAGTGGTCATCTGGCAGGGCTCCTCGGTGGTGCGGTCCGGGTGGTGCGGGGGACGACTGACGAGGCTACCAGTGGCGTTCGGCAGAACCGGGGAGGTCGCTGGTGTCGACCGCAGGTGGGCGCACACCGGCCAGGGCACGACGGCGTCGGACGGCGAGGGCCGAACCGATGCCGGCGAGGACGACGTCGCCGATGGTCATGAACACCCGGCTGACGACCGCGAGGGCGAGGGCGGCGCCACCCGCGGGCGGCACGACGCTCGCGAGGAGGAGCACCAGCACGCCCTCCCGGGGGCCGAGACCCGCGGGGGCGATGACGACGAGGAACCCGACCAGCCAGGCGACCGCGTACGCGCCCGTGGACACTGCGAACACCGACGGCGAGTCGGCCCCGAACGTCCGCAGCACGAACGTCGCCTGCACGCCGTAGGCCAGCCACATCACGATCGACCACGCCATCGACGCGAGCGTGCCGCCCCAGGTCAACACCGTGGGCTCGGCCGGACGGCGCAGCAGACGGAAGGCGATGGCGATCAGTCGGCTGAGGACCGGAGGGGTCAGCGCGACCAGACCGATGACCACGACGACAGCGAGCCACCAGTAGTGCGCGAGGCCGTCGGACGCGGAGAAGAGCAGCGCGACGATGCCCACCAGTGCGGCTGTGACCATGCTCACGAGCATCGAGGCGAGCGATGCCACCGCGCTGCCGGAACGGGCCAGTCCGTGCGCGCGTCCGAGCTCGGCCTGCGCCGCGATCGCCCAGACCCCGCCCGGGATGTACTTGCCGAGCTGGCCCACGAAGAAGATCGAGGAAGCCGCTGCCGGACGGACGTGGAAGCCGGTCGCCGCCATCATCGAGCGCCAGGACAGCATGTTGGCGACCAGGGCGACCAGCGTCGCGCCCAGGCCGATGCTGACGGTCGCCACGTCGAGGCGCGCGAAGTCGGTGACGATCGCGTCCCACTGCCGGGCGACGCCCCAGACCAGGAGACCGATCGCGACGACCGCGGCGGCCCACTTGACGAGGGTCAGGACGCGCTCTCGACGGCCCCGGGTCGGGGGCGTCCCGAGGGGGTCAGGGGAGTCGGCGGTCGGTTCCGGGCGTGATGCCGCGGACCCCGTAGGCTGTCGTGCGTCCATCGACTGACAACTCTAAGCGAGCGCGCCGCATGAATCCCGATCCTGCCGTCCGTCCGACCTTGCTCGTCGCTGCGTCGACGTTCCCGGCCGAACCGGGTGACGGCACCCCGGGCTTCGTCCTCGACCTGGCGCTGGCGCTGGCGGACGAGTACCGCGTCGTGGTCGTCGCACCGATGACCCGCGGGGCCCGGGCACACCAGCGGATCGGTGACGTCGAGGTCCGCCGCTACGGGTACTTCCCGGCACGCTGGCGCGACCTGGCCGACGGCGCGATCGTCGACAACCTCAAGGCCGACCGCACGCGGTGGCTGCAGGTCCCGTTCTTCTTCGGCGCGATGGCCGCCGCGCTGGTCCGCGAGCAGCGTCGCTCCCGGCCGGACGTGGCGCTCCTGCACTGGATCATCCCGCAGGGGGCCGTCGGTCGCCTCGTGCTCGGACGCCTGCCGCGGGTCGTGACCACGCTGGGCGGCGACCTGTACGCCCTGCGGCACCCGGTCCTCCAGGCCGTCAAGCGGTCCGTGGTCCGCAGTGCGGCGTCGGTGACCTGCATGAGCACCGACATGGCGCGCGAGCTGGCGGCCCTCGGCGCCCGTCCCGAGCAGGTCCACGTCGTCCCGATGGGTGTCGACGAGGCGCCGATCGCCGCGGCCACGGCGCGCGAGACGCGGGTCGCCGGGCGGGTGCTGTTCGTCGGTCGACTCGTCGAGAAGAAGGGCGCGGTCGTCCTGCTCGACGCGCTCGAGCGCGTGACCGTCGCGCCGACGGAGGTCGTCGTCGTGGGTGACGGACCGCTGCGCCGACCGCTGGAGGCACGTGCCGGTTCGGGCGTGTCGTTCGTCGGAGCGCGGGGCAAGGACGCGCTGGCGGCGGAGTACGCCCGTGCGTCGATCGCGCTCTACCCCTCGGTGCCGGCGGCGAACGGCGACCGGGACGGACTGCCGGTCGCCCTGCTCGAGGCCATGTCGGCCGGGTGCGCCGTGATCGCGAGTGCCGTCCCCGGCATCGTCGACGTCGTCGAGGACGGCGTCAACGGGCTGCTCGTCGAGCCCGGCGACGCGGTCGCACTCGCCGCGGCCATGGACCGTCTGCTCGCGGATCCCGACCTCGCCCTCCGGCTCGGTCGGGCTGCCGCGGAGACGGCGTCCGCCTACTCGGTGGACGCCGTCGCCGACCGCTACCGGACGTTGTTGCGGGCAGCGCGCGCCTGAACCTCGTCGGGCTCGCTCGGGGCGGGCTCGGTCGGGTGGGAATCGGTCCGATCAGCGCCGGGCGTTCCGGTGGTGGGGCGTCGTCGCGCGAGGCCCGCCGCCCGGGCGTCCTGGAGGACCCCGGAGTCGAGGAACACCCCGATGACGATCCCGACGATGCCGACCAGCGAGACGGCGAAGGCGACCTGCACGACCGCCGCCGCGTGCGGCACGATGCTCGTGACGAAGAGGTCCACGAGCGACAGGTAGGGCGGCATCGCGCCGACGATCCACAGTCCGATGAGGACACCGGACAGCGGGCGCCACGCGGTGAGACCCACGGCCATCGCGATGATGATCATCGGGAGCGCGGTGAACGAGTACCGCGTGTTGGCTGCACCGCCGCCGGAGACGTAGTCGACCTGGCTCGCGAGCAGCAGCAGGGTCACCACGACGTACATGGCGACGATCAGCGCCGTCGACAGGCGGTCACGCCGCTCGGCCCGGACGGAGGCGCGTGCCACCGAGCGTGCGACGGAGGCGTCGGCACGGGTCGGACGGCGACGGACGAGGACCCAGACGCCGGCGAGCACCGCGAGCACCAGGGGGACGACCAGGAGCAGGTACGTCGACCAGGACAGCGGATCGAGGACGCCGCGGTACACCCCGAAGAGCCCGCGGTAGAAACCCGGGTCCTGGGCGATGTCGACCATCGGACGCTCAACCCGGTGCGCGTGTTCGAGCCCCCACTCGGCGTGCCGCCCGCTGAAGTTCCCGGTGATGCGCTCGTTCCGCAGGTAGAACCAGCCGGAGGCCGCACCTGCGGCGAGCACCGGGAGCACCGCCGCGACGATGCGGGCAGGGATGCCGGTGAAGCGGCCGAGGCGGACGTCCGGCGCGAGCAGCAGCGCGACGACGAGGGCGACGAGCCAGAGCGCGAACGACAGGCGCGTCGTCATCCCGGCGGCGCCGACGAGCGCGGCCGCCACGAGCAGACGGCGGCTGACCCCGGACCGGAGGGCGGCTCCGGCGATCCCGCACGCCAGCACGACGAGCGGGTAGTACAGGGCGTCGTTGTAGATCGACGACCCCTGCTGGATGATCATGCCGGCCAGTGCGGTGAGCACGGCGACCGCGCCGGGCAGGCGACGTGCGCCCGGGAAGGTCCGCCAGACGCCCCACGCCGCGGCCGGCACCGCCGTCGCGATCATCAGGCCGCTGCCGATCCGGCCGGCCATCACCGCGAGCAGGGCGTGACCGTGGTCGAACAGGGGTCCGACCACCGGGGCGAGCAGGAGGTAGTACAGCGGCGGGTGTTGCGAGACCCACTGGACCGGCACACCGGCCCCGAACGGCGCCCGGTAGGTCAACCCGTTCTCGAAGACCGGCAGGTGACCGTGCCACACCGTGATGATGTAGTCGAAGTGCGCCGGCTCGTCGCCGCCGTTGAGCGGCGGGTACGTGAACGCGCGTGCGACCGACGCCGCGAGCAGGAACACGACCGCGCTCCAGACGGTGATGCCGGCCCACGGGTGGGCATGCGTCCACGCGGCGATCCGTGCGGTCCGCGGTGCTGGTCCGGTCATGCTCGGTGTCCCCCTCGGGCGGTTCGGACGGAGTCGACGGTGCGGCGCACGCCCTCGTCGAAGGGCATCAGGCTCCGGTCGTCGAGCTCGGGGAGCACGGTGGACCGGAACCGCAGGTCCAGGCCGTGCAGGCCGGCGGAGTCGTGCTGGCCCCGCTCGATCCGGAGGTCCTCGCCGAACGCGGCACCGACCGCCGCGACCACCTCGGCGATGGAGTGCCCCCGCTGGGAGGCGAAGATCTTCGTCACGACGGTGCCCGCTGGCTGCTCCGCGACGAGTTCGAGGGCGCCGGCGACCATCGCGCCCGCGTCGTCGATGTACAGGTAGTCGCGGGTGGTCGAGAACGGGACGTAGATCGACGACGTCCGGCCCTCGACGTGCGCGGCGGCGAGCTGTGACACGAGGCCCTGCGGTTTGTCGAGGTTCGCCCCCGGGCCGTAGAGGTTGGCGATCCGCCCGATCACCAGGCGTGCACCCACCGCCTCCGCCCACGAGGCGAACCGCTGCTCGGCGACGAGCCGGGTCCGGCCGTAGGGCGCGAGCGGTCGTGGTTCGGTGGTCTCGTCGAAGGGCACCCCGTCGGAACCGGCGTAGGTCGCACCCGCGGACGACGCCAGGAAGGCGGTGCCGGCAGCCCCGCCGTCGGGACCGGGTGCCGTCGCCGCGGGGTCGAGCACACGCTCGAGCAGTTCGCGTTCCGCGGTGAAGGCGTCGTCCCCGGTCGTCACGATCCCGGTCCCGGCGCACCACACCAGGCGCCAGGGCGTCGTGCCCGCACGCAGGCCGGCGACGGCCTCGACCAGCACCTCGGCCGCCGCCTCGGTGTCGCCCCACGGGACCCGGGGGACGACGACCTGGTCGCCGATCCGCTCGAGGGCCCGGACGACCGACCGGCCGAGGAACCCGCCGCCGCCGACGACGAGCGAGGTGGTGGTGTCGCTCACGCGGAGAGGGCTCCCGCCGCGACGGCGGCGTGCAGTGCTTCGCGCCAGTCGCGCATCGGCGCGAGGCCCGCACGGGACCACGCGTCGTGCCCGAGCACGCTGTACGCCGGACGCGGTGCCGGTCGGACGAAGGACGCGCTGTCGGTGGGCAGCACGCGCTCCGGGTCCAGCCCGTTCTCCGAGAAGATCGCGCGGGTGAAGTCGTACCAGGAGCCCTGGCCCGAGTTCGTGCCGTGGTAGATGCCGGCCGGGGCGTCCGTGTCGACGAGCTCGACGATGCGCGCAGCCAGGTCCCCGGTCCAGGTGGGCTGTCCGACCTGGTCCGTGACGACCGACACCGTCTCGTGCGTGGCGGCGAGCCGCAGCATCGTCGCGGCGAAGTTCGGCCCGTGCTCGCCGTAGATCCACGCGGTGCGGACGATGTACGACGAGTCCGGCGCGATCTGCCGCACGAACGCCTCGCCGGCCGCCTTGGTCCGCCCGTAGGCGTTCAGCGGGTCGGTCGGGGCGTCCTCGGCGTAGGGCGCGGTGCCGTTGCCGTCGAACACGTAGTCCGTCGAGATCGTCACGAGCTTGGCGCCGTGGCGGACCGCCGCCTCGGCCAGGAGCTTCGGGCCGGTGGCGTTCACCGCTCCGGCCTCGTCCTCGTGGGTCTCCGCGTCGTCCACCTTCGTGTACGCCGCGGAGTTGATCACGACGTCGTGGCCGGCGACCGCGGCGTCGACCGCGTCCGGGTCGGTGATGTCGAGGTCGGCTCGGCCGAGGGCGGTCACGTCACGACCTCGCAGCGCGAGCTGCAGGTCACGGCCGAGCATGCCGGCGGCGCCGGTGATGAGGGTGCGCGTCATCGTCGTCGCCGGGCTCAGCTGAGCGCCGCACGCTCCTTGAGGGGCTCCCACCAGGCGCGGTTGTCGCGGTACCACTGGACGACGTCGGCGAGGCCCTGCTCGAACGGCACCTGCGGTTCGTAGCCGAGCTCGGCCTGGATCTTCGAGATGTCGACCGAGTAGCGGAGGTCGTGGCCGAGACGGTCCTGGACGCGGTCGACGTACGACCAGTCCTTGCCGGTGGCGTCGAGGAGCAGCTGGGTGAGCTCCTTGTTGGTGAGCTCGGTGCCACCGCCGATGTTGTAGATCTCGCCCGCGCGGCCCTTGGTGAGGACCATCGCGATGCCGCGGGTGTGGTCGTCGACGTGCAGCCAGTCGCGGATGTTGTTGCCCTCGCCGTAGAGCGGCACGTGCCGGTCGTCGATGAGGTTCGTGACGAACAGCGGGATGACCTTCTCCGGGAAGTGGTACGGCCCGTAGTTGTTCGAACAGCGCGTGATCGAGAGGTTCAGCCCGTGCGTGCGGTGGTAGCTGCGCGCGAGCAGGTCGCTGCCGGCCTTCGACGCCGAGTACGGCGAGTTCGGCTCGAGCGGACGCTCCTCGTCCCACGAGCCCTCGCTGATCGAGCCGTAGACCTCGTCGGTGGAGACGTGCACGAAGCGCTCGGTGCCGTGGCGGAGCGCGGCGTCGAGCAGGCGCTGGGTGCCGACCACGTTCGTCTCGACGAAGATGCCGGAGTCGCGGACCGAACGGTCGACGTGGGACTCGGCGGCGAAGTGCACGATCGCGTCGATGCCCGGGACGACCTCGTCGAGCTTCGCGGCGTCGGTGATGTCACCCTGCACGAAGGTGTAGCGGGGGGAGTCCGCGACGGGTGCGAGGTTCTCGAGGTTGCCCGAGTAGGTCAGCGCGTCGTAGACGACGACGTCGGCACCTTCGAGGCCGGGGTAGGCGTCCTGCAGCGTGCGGCGGACGAAGTTCGAGCCGATGAAGCCGGCCCCTCCGGTCACGAGGATCTTCACGGGTCATTCCTTCGGTTCGTGGTGACGGTCGGCAGAGAGTCTAGTGGGGCAGTGGCTGGCCGCGTCGGGTCACCGGACGGCACCGTCGGGGCGGGCGGAGCACCGAGCCAGCGCCAGATCACGACGCCGGTGACGGCCCCCACGACGACCAGGGCGGCCAGTGCTGCGGCGACGGCGCGGAGGCCGTACGGGGTGGTCGTGCTGAGGAAGCCGATGCCGTTCGCGCCGATCCGGAACTGCAGCATCTCGTAGGAGCCGCCGTAGACCAGCGCGAGACCGACCGCGGCGACCAGCGGGCCGACCACCACGAGGGCACGGCCGAGTCGACGACGGGTGCGCTCCTCGAGCACGAGACCACGCCACGCGATCGCCTGCATGACGAGGAGCGCGGCGACGGCGGGGAACAGGAAGCGTCCCTGGTTGACCGTGACGCCCGTGTGTCCGACGTAGGTCGCCCAGTCACGGACCAGCACGACCACGACGGCGGTGACCGGGAACACGGCGGTGACCAGCAGGAGTCGACGGTCGACGGTCCGTCGGCTCGCCGCCCAGACGAGGACGGCGAGTGCGATCACGGTGAGCGAGTCGACCAGGACCGGCGACAGCGGCCACTCGTAGCGGCCGAGACGTCCCCAGAACGAGTCCGACAGGCCGTTCCAGACGGTCCCCGCGAACGCCGTCGGGTCCGGACCCTCGGCCGCCGGCCACCGGGTGGTCGTGGTCGGCAGGGCGTCGGGCTGCAGGCTGCCGGTCCGTCGGAGCCGGGCGAGCCACCACCACCCGGTGGCGATCGCCGGCACCGCGAGCACGACGAGCGCCCGGAGCACCCGCCCGCCCCGGCCCAGGTCGGAGCGGGAGGCGAGGACGACCGCGATCGCGAAGGGCACGAGGATCGCGCCCCCGGACATCACCGCGGTGGCCACGGCGAGCGACCCGCCGAGCGCCAGGACCGTCCACCAGCACCGGTCCCCGGTGGCGATGCGCATGCCGAGCCAGGTGGCCAGCGCACCCGCGGTCACGACCGGCACCCACGCGTTCACCGACGACCCGAACTGCGCGAGCTGCGGCACCAGCAGGAGGGCACCGGCCGACAGCAGCGCGAGGCGCGGCGCGCGAGTGGCCCGGCGGACCGACGCCCAGACGAGTGCCGGCAGGACGCTCGTCAGCGCCACGTCGACCAGGCGCATGCCGAGGACGACGACGTCCCAGCGACGCGTGGTGAAGTCCAGCGCCCGGGCGACCAGGCTCTGGACCAGGAAGTAGGTCGGCGGGTGCTGGGACATCGGGTTGACCAGCGTGTTGACGGCGTGGTCGCCGACGAGGGTCCCGAACGAGACCCGGTCGGCGGCGATCTGCGGGAGCGCCGGTACCCCCTGGGCGAGGAGACCCTGCAGGTAGTGCATCGAGCCGGCGGCGGGCCACGCCTCGCCGAGTGCGAGGTGCATGCTCGCGTCCACGTAGGCGAGTTCGTCCGGCCCGTGCAGCGGCGGGGACACGACTGCCCACGTGACGAGCAGCAGCGCGAACGCGGCGGTCAGCCCGACGACGCCGAGGACCTCGGTGCGTGTGATGCGGGGGTGTGCGGCGTCGTTCATCGGCCGGCCTCCTCGTCGGGGCGTGACACGGGGGACCCGCCGTGCGCGACCGGCTCGGTGGCCGCGACCGCTCCGGTGTCGGCGTCGGTGTCTGTTTCGGAGATCGCGACGCCGCCGGTGACGAGACCCGTCCCAGGGGCCGGTGTCGCGCCTCCCGGGCCGGACCCGGCCACCGAAGCAAGGGAGGCCCAGCCGGCGGACCGGACGGCGCCCGCGAGCACGACGACCGCGGCGACCAGCAGGACGACGGCCACGCACCAGAGCGCGATCGAGACCCCGACCGGCACGACACTCGTGGTCGCGAGCTCGTCGAGACCGCGGGCCGTCACGCGGATGCGCATGTGTTCCGCGACCGACGCGTAGAGGTACAGCGGACCGGCGACGGCCACGACCACGGCGATGACCGGGACGACCACGACGGCACGCCGGTGCCCGGGCTCGGTCCGGAGCGCCCGGCGCCAGGCCAGTGCGCTGAGGGCGATGAACGCGAGCATCGCGGGGAAGTAGTAGCGCCCCTGTGTCCCGCCGACGAAGGTGGTGTGCAGGTAGCTCGACCAGGTCGTCCAGCTCTGCAGCAGCAGGATCGTCACCGGCAGCACGGCGAGGGTCAGGGCCGTGCCGAGACCACGGCCGCGACGGAAGCCCCAGATGAGGACGGCACCGAGGCCCAGGACCGTGGCGGTCTCGAAGAAGAGGGGCGAGACGACCCACTGGGCGCGGCCACCGAAGCTGCCCCAGAACGTCCGGGCGATCGTGCTCCAGGAGACGCCGACGAAGGACACCGGGTCCGGACCGGTGTCGGTCGGGAACGGCTGCGGCGGTCGGAGCGCTGCGAAGCCGTCCGGTTGCAGCTGGTGGTGGACGAGCAGGTTGCGGACCCACCACCAGGCGCCGAGCGCAGCGGCCACGGCGAGCACCCACACAGCACGGACGAGCCGTGCCGGCAGCGGTCGGCCGGTGGTCCCGACCACGACGGCGAGCCCGACGAACGGGATGAGCGGGAGGGCCGTCCCCTTCCACAGCAGCGCGAGGCCGAGCGAGACCCCGAGGACCACGGCGGTCCGGGTCCGGCGGTCACCGGTCAGCAGGCGCGCGGCCAGCCAGACCGTGGTCGCGGCGAAGAGCATCACCGGGCCGTCGTTCGACACCGACGCGGCGATCGATGCGAGTTCCGGCACCGCGAGCACCGCGAACGCCCCGACGACCGCGGCACGGGGCGAGCCGGTCACCCGACGCACGGTCGCCCAGGCGAGGAACGGCAGGGGGAGTGCGGCGAGGGCCCCGACGAGCCGGAGCACGGTGACGGCGGCGGCGACGGTGAGGTCCTGGAAGTGCACCAGGTGCAGGACGCCGGCCGCCAGGAAGTAGTAGGTCGGCGGGTGCTGGGTCATCTGGTCGACCGTGTCGCCGTCGCCCGAGTCGGTCTGCCGGAGCAGGTCGCCGAGCGAGGTCTGGTCGGTCGGTGCGAGGTGCTCGATCGCGGTGAGGACGTGCAGGTCGCCGGGCTCGGGCCAGCCGTCACCGATCGCGACGTGCAGAGCGGCGTCGAAGTGCGCGCGCTCGTCGGGGGCCTGGAACGCCGGGACGAGCACGGCCCACAGCAGCAGCACGAGGGCGAAGCCGGCGGTCACCAGCGACACCACGACCAGCTCACGACGTCGGACGGGCACAGCGGCCGGCACCGGTGTCCGGGTCGTCCGCGGCGGGGCGACCTCAGTCGCCATAGCGCTGGAGCTTCTGCAGGTCGAGCTGCTCCTCTGCCAGGGTCCGGTTCATGCGGGTGAGGTCGGCCACGACGCCGATGGTGATGGAGAGCACGGCCGTGATGATGAGCACGAGCCCGAGGATCAGCGACTGCAGGTGGTTGCCGCCCGAGTCCGCCCAGAGCAGGACCAGGTACCGCACGAAGGGGATGAGCCCACAGGCGGCGAGGACGGCACTGACCGACGCGAAGAGCGCCATCGGCCGGTACATCAGGTACACCCGGGCGATCGCGGACCCGGACTGGAACATGTGCTGCCAGATGTTCTTGAAGAGCCGGGACTCGCGGGTCTTGGCGTTCGTCGTGATCGGGATGCTCGCGATCGCCAGACGCTTGTAGCCCGCCTGCACGATCGTCTCCATGCAGTAGCTGAAGCGCGTGACGATGTTCAGCCGGATGAGCGAGTACTTCGAGTAGGCGCGGAACCCGCTCGCGGCGTCGGGCAGGTCCAGCCCGGCGGCACGGCTGGCGACGAAGGACCCGAAGCGCTGCATGAGCTTCTTGAAGCCCGAGAAGTGCTCGATCGTCCGCGTCTGGCGGTCGCCGATGACGATCTCGGCGTCACCGCGGAGGATCGGCTGGACGAGGTCCGCGATCTGCGACTGCGGGTACTGGTTGTCGCCGTCCGTGTTGACGACGATGTCCGCCCCGTGCAGCAGCGCGTAGTCCACGCCGTCGCGGAACGACCGCGCCAGACCCATGTTCGTGGTGTGGCGCACGAAGTGCCGGACGCCGAGCGACGCAGCGACCTCGACGGTCCGGTCGGTCGACCCGTCGTCGATGACCAGGATCTCGATCTCGTCGATGCCGGGGATCGACGTCGGGATCGTCTCGAGGACGGACGGGAGCGTCTGCTCCTCGTTGAGGCAGGGGATCTGGACGAACAGTTTCACGAGGTGATGGGTCCCTGGGATGTTCACGGTCGGCGGGTTCCGGCCCGGAAGTCGCGCATCATCCTACGTGGGCGACGCGACGGCACGGGGGCACGGAACGTCGAGTCTACTGAGCCCATGCCCGACCGCGCGGGGCGTCGTCCCCGCCGGTCCGCCGTGTCACGGGCCGCCGTGTCACCATGGCGACGTGGCTTCCCTCCGTTCGTCCGTCGCCCGCCTCCTCGGACGGGGCGGTGCACCCCGGCCCACGGCCGTCGCCGACCCGGCGGGCGTCGCCGCGCCGCCGCCCTTGGTCGGCTTCGTCGTGCACGGCGCCGGCGGCGTGCACCCGGCCTCCGCGCACATCCGCGTCACCGGCCGGATGTCGGCGCTCGCCGCCTCCGGAGCGGCCCGCGTCGCCCAGGTCGAGCCGGTCCGTTGGGCGGACGGGACGGACACGGCCCACCTCGACGTGCTGCTCGTGCAGCGCGACGCCTTCCCGCTCGCCTCGCTCGACGCCGCGATCGAGCGCGCGCACCGCGAGGGCACCCGCATCGTCGCGGAGGTGGACGACGACTTCTTCAGCCGGGAGGCCCGTGCCCGGCTCGTCCGCGCCGAGTACGACCCCGACCGACTCGCGTCCGTCGAGCGCCTGGTGGCGGCCGCCGACGTGGTCGTCACGTCGACGGAGCCGCTGCGCGCGGTGCTCGCGGCGGCGGGCATCCCGGCGGTGGTGGTGCCGAACGCCGTCCAGCCGGGGCTGTGGGGGACCGGCCCGTCCC
>NZ_JASDDD010000072.1:0-14086 GCF_030407555.1 Curtobacterium sp. APC 4022 | reverse complement strand
TCCCCGGCCGTGTCCATCCTGTCCATCCCACGCGATCCGGGCGCTCCGGTCAACACCCCGCGCGGAGGAAGGCCCCGCTTCCGCGCCTCCGTGGCCGTTCCGGGTCGTTGTCCGGGTCCGTTCCGGATGCGCCCCGCGAACCGGGTGTGCATCACTCGGGAATCGGCCGTGAAGATCGGTCCTCGGCGAGGGCGCTCAGAGGCGCTCGGTAGGATCGATCCGGACCGCTGAGGTCCCATCCAGCGGGCTGCGGAGGTCCGCATGCAACTGCGGCCCGACGCGCAAAGGAGTACGCCCGAATGGACACCGGAGTCGTCACGACACTCATCGTGATCGGCGTTGTGGTCGTCGTCCTCGTGGTGATCGGGATCTGGTTCTGGTCGAGCCAGAAGTCCCTCACCGCGCTGCAGCACCGCGTCGACACCGCCTGGGCCGAGATCGCCGCCCACCTGCAGGAACGCGCCGAACTCATCCCCACCATCGTGGACACCGTGCAGGGTCATGCCGCGCACGAGAAGTCGGCGATCACGGCCGTGACCGACGCCCGCGCTGAGACCCTGGCCGCGCGTGATGCCGTCGCCGCTTCGGCTGCGGAAGGGCACATGCAGAAGGCGCTGAAGGGTGTGTTCCGCATCGCCGAGGGGTACCCGCAGCTGCAGTCCAGCCAGTCGTTCCTCGAGCTCCAGTCGCGGCTGGTGTCCACGGAGGACAAGATCCAGTCCGCCCGCCGGCACTACAACGGCGGCGTGCGCGAGCTCAACACGAAGGTGCAGTCGTTCCCGGCCTCGAGCATCGCGAAGCGTCGCGGTGTCGGCCAGGCGCCGTTCTTCGAGACCGCCGAACCGGCTGCGATCGCCGAACCGCCGCGGGTGCAGTTCTAGCGAGCCGCCCCGCAGGGAGCTGGTCGGGAGTCACCCGATCGGCCGTCACCCGATCGGCCGTCACCCGATCGGCACGACCGCGAGCGCTGCCCGCAGGGCCCCGGCCGCTGTCCCGCGGTCGGTGACCTCGACCCCGTCGAGCCCCTGCCACGCGGCCGTCCGCCGCAGCAACGCGGCCAACCGCTCGACGTCGATCCGCGCCCCGGGCTCGTGCCAGGCCGTCCGCACGTGCAGCACACCGCGCTGCCGGTCGCTCTTCAGGTCGATCCGACCGACCAGGGCGTCGTCCTGCAGCACCGGCAGCACGTAGTACCCGAACACCCGCTTCGGTGCCGGTGTGTAGATCTCGATCCGGTAGTGGAAGCCGAACACCCGCTCGGCCCGGGGACGGAACCACACCACCGGGTCGAAGGGGCTGAGCACGGCGTCGACCTCGACCCGGCGGGGCACCCGGGCGTCCACGTGCATCCATGCCCGGTCGCGCCACCCCTCGACCGACACCGGCACCAGTTCGCCGGCGTCCTGCAGCTCGGCGATCGCGGCAGCGGTGTCGTCGGAGCGCAGCCGGTGGTGGTCGGCCAGGTCGGCACGGGTGCCGACACCCACGGCACGGGCCGAGCGGCGGACGAGCTCCCGCACGGCGTCGGCCCGGTCGGGGGCGGCTGCGAAGTACCCCGACGGCAGCACCTGCTCCGGCAGCGCGTAGACCCGTTCGAACCCGGCGCGTCCGGCACTGACGACGTCGCCCCAGCGGAAGAGCTGTTCGAGCCCGTGCTTCACGTCGCTCCAGCCCCACCACGGCCCCCGTCGGACGTTCGACTCGTGTTCGACGGCGCTCGCGGGCATCGGCCCCTCGGCGGCGAGCAGGGTCAGCAGCTCGGTCCGGACCCGAGCGGTCTGCTCGACCCCGGCGATGCGCAGCGGGTTCGTGGTGTCGCGCTGCCGGTACGCGTCCATCCGCCACCGGAACAGCCGGAGGTCGTCGCGGGGGACGAAGGCGGCCTCGTGCGCCCAGTACTCGATCCACGGGCTGCGCTGCGTCAGCGTCAACCGGTCGAGGGCGCCCTTGTCGTAGGGACCCAGGCGAGCGAAGAGCGGCAGGTAGTGGCTGCGCTCGAAGACGTTCACCGAGTCGATCTGCAGCACTCCGAGTCGGGCGAGGCCGGCCGACACCGCCCGGGTCGGCGCGAGGGCGGTCGAACCGGTCGTCGGCGCTCGGCCAAACCCCTGCGCGGCCAGGGCGACCCGGCGGGCCTCGGCGGCGGAGAGCGTGGTCCTGACCATGACGGGAACGCTACCGAGCCCCGCCGACGCCCGGATCAGCCCGGCGTCGGACGTCACACATGCCGCGACCGGCACCTCCCCCGTTCCGCGTGGATACAGTGGCGGAATGGCATGGGGAAAGAAGACTCATCCCGACCCCGTGGTCGAGGACTCGGTACCGCTCGGCATGCGCATCGCGGGGGCGTTCTCGTGGCGCGTGCTCGTCGTCGCGGGCGTCATCGCCCTCTTCATCTGGCTGATGACGATCTTCAGCGAGATCCTCGTCCCCTTCCTCATCGGCGTCGTGATCTCCGCCCTGCTCGTGCCGATCTCGAACCGGCTGCAGCGCTGGCACGTCCCGAAGTGGCTCGCGGTGATCATCAGCCTGCTCGGTGGGCTCGCCGCGGTGGCCGCCCTGGTGTGGCTCGTGATCGACCAGATCATCGCCTCGTACCCGTCCCTCCGCGACCGCACGGTGTCCCAGTACGGCAACGTGCGGCAGTTCGTGCTCAACTCCGGATTCGGGATCTCACAGAAAGACGTCAACCAGTGGCTCGATGAAGCCACGAAGTGGGTGCAGGACCACTCGGGCACGATCCTGTCCGGTGTCGCGAGCGCCGGGTCGAGCGCCACGCACGTCTTCGAGGCGCTCTTCATCATCCTGTTCACCACGATCTTCCTGCTCATCGACGGCAAGAACGTCTGGCGCTGGACCGTCCGGCTCTTCCCGCGCAAGGCCCGCGCGACCGTCGACGGTGCGGGCGTCGCCGGCTGGATCACCCTGACGAGCTTCATCCGGGTGCAGATCTTCGTCGCGTTCGTCGACGCGGTCGGCATCGGCCTCGGCGCCTTCATCGTCGGGCTGTTCTTCGGCGGCATGCCCCTGGTGATCCCGATCGCCGCGATCGTGTTCCTCGGCGCGTTCATCCCGGTCGTCGGTGCGATCGTCACGGGCTTCCTGGCCGTCTTCGTCGCGCTCATCTTCAACGGGCCGCTCGCCGCCGTGCTGGTGCTCGGCGTCGTCCTGCTCGTCCAGCAGATCGAGGGCCACATCCTGCAGCCGCTCGTCATGGGCAACGCGGTCAAGGTGCACCCGCTGGCCGTCGTGCTCGGCGTGACCGCGGCCTCCGGTCTCGCCGGCATCTCCGGTGCGTTCTTCGCCGTCCCGCTCATCGCCACCCTGAACGCCATGGTCACGACCATCGCGAGCGGGCGCTGGCGGGGGCTCGACTCCGACCACGTCCTCGAGGCCACCCCGAAGCGCGGCCAACACGGGCGCATCCAGCTGCGGC
Organism: Curtobacterium sp. APC 4022; assembly: GCF_030407555.1. Lineage (NCBI taxonomy): Bacteria > Bacillati > Actinomycetota > Actinomycetes > Micrococcales > Microbacteriaceae > Curtobacterium > Curtobacterium sp. APC 4022. Next base: position 10,650 of record NZ_JASDDD010000072.1, on the reverse strand, counting down.
GACGGCGGCACCAGGTCGGCGACGACGTCCCGGCGCCGGGCTCCGACGACGGTCCGGCCGCCGAGCCCGGCACCGCCAGCACCAACTGAGCGTCACGTGACAGCCGGACGCTCCGCGACCGACGATGATGGGACCGTGACCGACACGACTGCATCGCCGATCCCCACGCTCGCCGACATCGAGGCTGCGCGCGAGACGATCGCGGGCGTCGCGCGGGTCACGCCGATGGAGACGTCGAAGTTCCTGGAGGGGCTGCTCGGCTCCCCGGTGCACCTGAAGTGCGAGAACCTGCAGCGCACCGGCGCGTACAAGGTCCGCGGCGCCTACAACCGGCTGTCGACCCTGTCGGCGGCCGAACGGGAAGCGGGGGTCGTCGCCGCCAGCGCCGGCAACCACGCCCAGGGGGTCGCCTTCGCCGCCCGCGAGCTCGGCATCCCCGCCACGATCTTCACCCCGGTCGGCGTCGCCCTGCCGAAGCTGCAGGCCACCCGCCGGTACGGCGCGGACGTGGTGCTGCGCGGTCACTCCGTCGAAGAGGCACTGTCCGCCGCGAAGGAGTTCGCGGCCCGCACCGGAGCCGTCTTCATCCCGCCGTTCGACCACCCCGCCGTGATCGCCGGCCAGGGCACACTCGGGTTCGAGATCCTCGACCAGGTGCCCGACGTCGACACGGTCGTCGTCCCGATCGGCGGTGGCGGGGTCATCTCCGGCATCGCGATCGCCGTCAAGGGCCTCGCCGAACGCCAGGGCCGGACGATCCGGGTCATCGGCGTGCAGGCCGAGAACGCCGCCGCCTACCCGTCGTCCATCGCCGCGGGGGAGCCGCTGACGATCACGACCTCGCCGACGATCTCGGACGGCATCGCGGTCGCGCGTCCGGGCGACATGAACTTCCCGATCATCCGGGACCTCGTCGACGAGGTCGTCACCGTCTCGGACGACGACACCGCCCGGGCCCTGCTCGTGCTGCTCGAGCGCGCCAAGCTCGTGGTCGAGGCAGCGGGCGCGGTCGGCGTCGCCGCGATCATGTCCGGCGCCGTGCACGACACCGGCCGGACCGTCGTTCTGCTGAGCGGCGGCAACATCGACCCGCTCATGATGGAGCGCATCATCACCCGTGGGCTCGTCGCCGCGTCGCGCTACATCGGCATCCGGATCATGCTGCCGGACCGTCCCGGGCAGCTCGCCCGCGTGTCCCAGATCATCTCGGACGCCGGCGCGAACGTCGTCGAGGTCCTGCACACCCGGCACGGCCAGGGGCTCGTCATCAACGAGGTCGGGCTCGACCTGTCCATCGAGGCGCGCGGCCCCGACCACGCGGACGAGGTGATGGCCCGCCTGCAGGAGGCCGGGTTCCGTCCGGAGCAGCTCACCAACTGACGGGTCTTCCGCGCCGCCGCGGGGCAACCGGGACACCCGGAACGTCCTGGAGGCCCGCCACGGCTCCGACGTTCGGGCGCGTCGGGCGCACCACGCGCCTCCCGGTCGGCCGTGTCAGCGCAGCGCACGGATCCGCGCGCCGGGCGTCAGCGAGCCGTGAGGAGCGACCCGCGCGGGCGCTGCCGGGGTGAGGCTCGTCGGCATGACCTTGACCGCCATCCTCCCGTCGCTCCGTGCCTCGATCCCCGACCCGCTCGACCCGTCGGCCTGGCCGGCGCACACCGAGCCCACGACTGACGACGTGCGCATCAGTGCCGTGTCGATGGCCCGGTTGGCCGACGTCGCCGGTACCCCGTGCGTGCACACGGCGGAGGAGGCACCGCCCCGCTACCGCTCGCGGGACTGGACACCGCGCGGGATGAGCGTCGCGGTCGCCGCCGTGACCGGGGTGCGGCGGACGGACGTCGGCCTGGTGCTGGAACTCGACGCGGTGTTGCCGGCGTGCGCGGTGCTCGACGAGGCGCGGCTGATCGGACGACGGACCACGGCGCCCCGGGCGACGGCGGTCGTGCGTGATCCGCTGGCGGACGGCGAGGGTGCGGACGCAGCGGTGCTCGTCGTGCCGGCGGACGTCGCGGTCGGCGACCTGGTGTGCTTCCCGTGCAGGCGGGCGCTGACCCACCGGGAGGTCGTGGTGACCCACCATGTCGCGCCGGTGTCGACAGCGTCGCCCGTCGTCCCCGCTCCGTTCTCAACTCCGGCCTCCGTCGGGTCGTCGCGATGACCGCCGTCGAGGGTGTCCGGACCCGGATCGTCAACGGTCCGCACCGCTGGGGACGACTCGACGTCCGACCGGTCGGCCGCACGATGTGGGAGACCCGGACGCTCGTCGTCTACCCGCCCGGCACCGACCGACATGAACGGCTGCTGCTGCGCCTCGCGCACGCCTGGCCGCTGGCGGGCGTCGTGGTGGCGGGAGCGGCCACGGTCGCCTGGACTTCGGCGCCCGTCCTCGGCGCACTCGTCGGGTTCGCCCTGTACGCGCTCGGGTTCCTCGTGCTGCGATCGATGACGCGGCGGCTGCGTCCGCTCGTCCGGTCCCTCACCGTGACGACGTTCCACGGCAGTGGCCGGCCCGAGGTGCACGGCCAGGTGCACCTGTTCGCGGTGTCGCTCGACGCGCTGTCGGCGTTCGAGGACGCGCTGCGTGCGGGCAGGGTGGACGCGGTCGCGTTCGAGGCGGCCTGGGGCCACGTCTGGAACGCCCTGCCTGCGCGCTGACCGCCGCCTCTTTCGCTGTGGAGGCCGGGCTGAGGCACACCCGCCGCGCGTCCGCTGCCGACCGTCGCACCCGCCGTGCGTTCGCTGCCGACTCTCGGACCCGCCGTGCGTGCGGCGCCGACTCTCGGACCCGCCGTGCGTGCGGCGCCGACTGGTCACGTTCTGTCGGTCTGCAGAGCTCAGACCGACAGAACGTGACCAGTCGGCGGCCTGTCCCCGGTGCGTCGTGACCACTCGGTGCAGGGCAGGGCAGGGCAGGTCCGGCCTGGACCCGCGGTCCGGTCGGGAGGCGCGTGCCGACCTGGCGGACGCTGGTCGAGCCTCCAGACGGTCGCTGGTCCCTGGTCCCTGGTCCCTGGTCCCTGGTCACCGGTCCCTGCTCCCTGGTCCCCAGTCCCCGGGCGCCGACCGGCGGGGGACTCGCCGAGCCGGGCTGCCGACTGGTGACGTCCCGTCGGTCTGGGGCGCCGAGAGCGACACGTCGTGACCAGTCGGCGGAGGTGAGCGGGCTGTCGTGACCACTCGCGCAGGCGCACACGACCCCGAACGCGCAACAGCCCGGCGTGCGCGAGGCGCACGCCGGGCTGGATGTGAGGCCCTACGGCTCGTAGCGCTCGACGTTCGTCACCTGGACGGCGATCTCCTTGCCGTTCGGCGCCGTGTAGGTCGTCGAGTCGCCAGCGCGGAGGCCGACGATCGCGGCACCCACCGGGCTGACCGGGCTGTACACGGTGAGGTCCGAGCCCTCGGCGACGATCTCGCGGTTGCCGACCAGGAACGTCGAGGCGTCCCCGGCGATCGTGGCGGTGACGACGGTGCCGGGCTCGACGGTGCCGTCGAACTGCGCCTCCGTGACGGTGGCGTGCTTGAGGAGCTCGGTGAGGGCGCGGATGCGGGCCTCGATCTTGCCCTGCTCGTCCTTGGCGGCGTGGTAGCCACCGTTCTCCTTGAGGTCGCCCTCTTCACGTGCAGCTTCGATGCGGCTCGCGATCTCGATGCGGGCCGGGCCGGAGAGCTGCTCGAGCTCGGCGGTGAGACGGTCGAACGCCTCCTGGGTCAGCCAGGTGCCCTGCGTGTCGTTGCTCATGTCGTTTCCCTTCGGCCGTGGCGGTCGGGACCGGTCACAGCGTGTGGCGCAAAAGAATCGAGACCGGCCAGCGGCCGGTCTCGATCCGTGATTCCGAGCAGTCTAGGGAACCCAGCACGAGTGGATCAACCCGGTGACGGCCCGGGTCGTCGTGTTCACCTGCGTGGAGATCGAGCGGTCACGCTGCTCCTCGGCCGGCAGCGTCACGACCCGCCAGCCGACGATCGTGTACGACTTGTCGAGCGCCTGCACCGCACACTGCACGCTGGTGCCCGGGTCGACGGCGACCTGGGTGTGCACGACGACGCTGTGGTCGGACAGGACCTCGTACCCGACGTCGTCGGTGTCGAGCCCGTGCGTGGTCTGACCGGGGCCCGCCCAGATCACCCAGACGGCGAACACCACCGCGATGGCGACCGCGATCACGACGGCCAGCAGCTTGCCGCGGCGCCGGGTGTCCGCACTGCGTCCGTACCGGTCGTCGAGTGACGTCCGGCCGTCGAGGACGGTGGACGTGCCACGTGCGGTTCCGCCTGCTGGGGCGTGGTGCTGATCGGACAGTTCGGGGCTCCCGGGGTGATTATCCTGATCCCAGGGTAGTTCACGCTCGCCGTGCGCCACCCGCGACCGCAAGTCCGTGAGCTGTGAAGGAACGCCGTGCCCCATCGTCTGCTGGCCGTGCACGCCCACCCCGACGACGAGTCGAGCAAGGGAGCGGCCACGGCGGCGAAGTACGTGGCCGACGGCGCCCAGGTCCTGGTCGTCTCGTGCACCGGCGGTGAAGCGGGGGACATCCTCAACGAGCAGCTCTCCGACACCGCCAAGGCCCGGGCACACCGAGACATGGCGGGCTTCCGGCGGACCGAGATGGCCGCCGCGCAGGCAGCGCTCGGCATCGACCACATCTGGCTCGGCTACCACGACTCCGGTCTGCCCGACGCCGAGAAGGGCGAGACCGTCCGTCCCGGCACGTTCTCGACCGTCCCGCTCGAGTACAGCACCGAGGCGCTGGTCCGCGTGATCCGGCGCTTCCGTCCGCACGTCCTGGTCACCTACGACGAGAACGGCGGCTACCCGCACCCCGACCACATCCGGACGCACGAGGTCTCGGTCGCCGCCTGGCACGCCGCCGCCGACCCCGAGCAGTACCCGGAGGCCGGCCCGGCCTGGTCCGTCGCGAAGCTCTACTACGAACGCACGATGAACCCGCGTCGGTTCTCCGCCTTCCACGATGCCCTGCGCGAGCGCGAGCCGGAGAACCCCCTGCTCGAGCAGCTCGGCGAGTGGGTGGCCCGGTTCGCGGACCGGCCGGACCTCGCCACGTCCCACGTCGACGTGCACGAGTACTTCGAGGCCCGTGACGACGCCCTCCGTGCGCACGCCAGCCAGGTGCCGCCGGACAGCCCGTTCTTCTACTGGCCGAACGACCTGCTCGCCGAGGTCTGGCCCACCGAGGACTACCAGCTCGTCGAGTCCCGGGTCCCCACCGAGCTCCCCGAGTCCGACCTGTTCGCAGGCATCCCATCCGAAGAGGACGCGCACGCGTGAGCACCATCGCTGCAGTACTGGCCGCCACCACCCCCAGCCCGAGCCCGAGCGGCGTCCCCGACGTCGACGTCACGCCCGGCGTCGCCGGCTTCGTCGCGATCGCCCTGGTCGCGATCGTGACCATCCTGCTCGTCGTCGACATGACCCGACGCATCCGCCGGACCCGCTACCGCGCCGAGATCCGCGAACGCCTGGAGGCCGAAGTGTCCGGCGACTCCACCGACGGCCCGGTGGCGGACGAACCGCGCCGCCGCGCCGACGAGGACGGCCGGGCGGACGTCGGCGACGACACCGAGCGCGGCTGACGCGCTTCCTCGGTCGACGCGACCCCTGACGGACGGGAGGCTCCCCACCAGCTGGTGGCGAGCCTCCCGTCCGTCATCCGGTCCGGCCCGCCACCGGCGGTGACGAGGTCAGCGGACGGGGTGCAGCGCGATCACGAGGATGCCCGCCCACTGCGCCGCGAACGCGACGACGGTGAGGGCGTGGAAGACCTCGTGGAAGCCGAAGAACGTCGGCGAGGGGTTCGGCCGTTTGAAGCCGTAGACAGCGGCGCCGAGGATGTACGCCAGCCCGCCGGCGAGCACGAGCACCGTCATCGGGACGCTCGCGGCGAAGAGCTGCGGCAGGATCAGGAACGCCGCGCAGCCGAGCGCCAGGTAGAGCGGCACGTACAGCCACCGCGGAGCGCCGATCCAGAAGACGCGGAACGCGACACCGAGCAGTGCGCCGCCCCACATCACCCACAGCACGATCACCATCAGCTCGTGCGGCAGCGCGCAGACCGCGACGGGCGTGTACGTGCCGGCGATGAGCAGGAAGATGTTCGTGTGGTCGATGCGCTTGAGCACGCGCTTCACGACCGGGCGCCAGGGGAAGCGGTGGTAGGTCGCCGAGACGCCGAACATGATGAGCGACGTCGCCATGAAGACCGCGCTCGCACCCTTCGCCGCCGGGGTGGCCGCGAGGGTGACGAGCACGATCCCCATGGCCGCGGCGAGCGGGAACGTGCCGGCGTGGATCCAGCCGCGCCATGCCGGGCGGGTGTCGGCGGCGCCGACCATGGTGGGGGTGGTCTCGGCCTCCTCCGTGAACGGCACGTGCGGGAGGGCCGGTGCGCCCTGGTCTGACTGCATGCTCCGACCGTACGGCCGGGGGACGGGGCGGTGGCTGAGAGTCGACACGAGGGGTGCTTGCACTACAGTCGACGCCGTGACGGGCAGGCTGGGATGGGCGGGGCGTGGGCTCCTCTACCGCGCCTACCAGAAGCGCATCCGACGCGAGATCGACGGGGCGCAGAAGCCCCGCCACGTCGCGATGATCGTGGACGGCAACCGGCGGTGGGCCCGGCAGCTGGGCCTCGAGACCGCGGCGCACGGACATCGAGCGGGCGCGGCGAAGATCCCCGAGTTCCTGTCCTGGTGTGAGGACCTCGACATCCAGGTCGTCACGCTCTACCTGCTCTCCGCCGACAACCTCAAGGGCCGCGGGGGCGAAGAACTCGACCAGCTCGTCGGGATCATCGCGGACCTGGCCGAGCGGCTGTCACACCACCGCACCTGGCGCGTCCAGCACGTCGGCTCGAACGACGGTCTGCCCGCCGAGCTCGTTGCTGCGCTCGCGGCGGCCGAGGCCCGCACCGCGGACCACACCGGGCTGCACATCAACCTCGCGGTCGGCTACGGCGGGCGGCGCGAGATCGCCGACGCCATGCGGAGCATCGTCCGCAGCCACGGTGAGGGTGGCGGGACGCTCGACACCCTGGCCGAGGTCCTGACGCCCGAGCTGATCGGCGACCACCTGTACACGCAGGGGCAGCCGGACCCGGACCTGATGATCCGGACCTCGGGGGAGCAGCGGCTGTCGGACTTCCTGCTGTGGCAGAGCGCGCACAGCGAGTTCTACTTCGTCGAGGCGTTCTACCCGGACCTCCGCGAGGTCGACTTCCTCCGCGCGGTGCGTGACTTCGGGTTGCGGTCGCGGCGCTTCGGAGGCTGAGGGCGGGGCGCGTCCACGCTGCGTGTGGCGTTCCCGCTGCGCTGCCTGTGCTGTTCCGTCTGCGCTTCCTGTGCCGTTCCACAGGAAGCGAGGTCTGCTCAGGGCTTGCCGAGGGCCCGTTCCCGCTCCTGGCGCTTCCCGGACTGCATTCGCCCCGGTGGTCCGGTCCCAGTAGGCTCACAGGGTTCTGCCCACTGGAAGGTGTCCCCGTGACCACGATCGACGAGTACGTCGCCGGCTTCGCCGAGGAGCCCGGTTACCTCGACCACGCGGCCTTCGGTCCCGTGCAGACCGCCGTCCTCGAGGAGCAGCGCGTCCTCGGCCACATCCAGGAGCACATGCGCTTCGGGGCGATCGAGACGCTCGACGAGCAGGACGCCCGGGTCCGTGCCGTCGCCGCCCGCCTGGTCCGTCGCCGCGAGGACCAGGTCGTCTCCCAGACGGCCACCACCCCCGGCCTGCTGCACACCGCGTTCGGCCTGACCGGAGGCGTGCTCGTCGCCGCAGACGAGTACCCGTCGCTGCCGCTCGCCCTCGCCAGCGCCGCCTCGGCCACCGGCGGTCGCGTGCAGCCCGTCGTCATCGAGTCCGGCGCCGGCTGGCTCACCCCCGACCTGATCCGCGAGCGGCTGTCCGACGACGTCACCGCGGTCGCACTGTCCCTCGTCGACTGGCGCACCGGCTACCTGGCCGACCTCGCCGCCATCCGTGACGTCATCGGCGACCGCCTGCTCATCGTCGACGCCATCCAGGGCTTCGGCATCGTCGACGCCCCGTACGAGGTGGCCGATGTCGTCGCCACCGGCGGGCAGAAGTGGCTGCACGCCGGATGGGGCACCGGCTTCACTGCGTTCAGCGACCGGGCCCTCGAGCGCGTCAAGCCGGCACTGTCCGGGCCGCACGGCACGATCGGCTGGCCGACCGAGGTGCCGAGCGTCCGCCCTGCCGCTGCCGCCTTCGCCATGTCGCGCGTCGATCCCGTGTCCCAGGCGCGTCTGGCCGTGTCGCTCGAGCGCCTCACCGCCGTCGGGGTCGCCGCCGTGCAGGAACGGATCGCCGACCGGATCGATCGGGTCATCGACATCGCGGACGAGTTCGGGCTGCCCGTCGAGTCCAGCCGCGACCCCCGGGAGCGTGCCGGCATCGTCGTCCTCCGCCCCGCTGCCGGCCGGCTCACGGCACTCACCGCGGCGATGCACAACCACGGGGTCACGGCGACGGCCCGCCTGGGCGAGGTCCGGGTCTCGGCGTTCGCGTCCACGACGGACGAGACGCTCGGCATGTTCCGCGACGCGTGCGTCTCGTACGCCACGATGGGCTGACGCCGGCGCTTCCTGCTCCTGCTCTCGGCTGGCGCGGTCCGGCTCGGCTCCCGCCCACCGGTCACGACGCCCCGTCTGCGTCTCGCCGAGCGGTCACGGATGGTCGCTCCGGGGGCGTGGGAGCGACGTTTCGAGACCGCTCGGCGCGGGGCACGCGGGCGTGGCGGGCGGACGGGAGGCCCGTGGCGGGGCGGCACCGCGCCTCCCGGACGTTCAGCGGGACGACACACGACCGTAACCGCCGGAACAGGCGTGTCGCTGGTGCCGTTCGTCCGCGCGTCGTAGCTTGGCGACATCGGGCAACGCGCCCGGTCGGAGCGGCCACGGTCGGTGCTCCGGGACCGCTCCAGTGGCCGCGTCGAAGGACATGACCGGGCCGAGCGCGGCCCGGGGATGGAGTGGTCGTGACCTCTCAGAACGTCTCTCGCGGAACGTCTTCCACCTCGCCGCAGCCCACCGCTGCGAGCAGCCGGGCCGCGGACTCGTCCACGCCGGTCGCCCAGCGCACGTACGTGCTGGACACGTCGGTGCTGCTCAGCGATCCGCGCGCACTGTTCCGGTTCGACGAGCACGCGGTGGTCCTGCCCGTCGTGGTCGTCAGCGAACTCGAGTCGAAGCGCAACGACCCGGAGATCGGGTACTTCGCCCGGCAGGCACTGCGGATCCTCGACGAGCTGCGCATCGAACACGAACGCCTCGACTTCCCGATCGCGGTCGGTGACGGCGGCTCCCTGCGCGTCGAACTGAACCACTCCAACCAGTCCGTCCTGCCCTCGGGGCTGCAGCTCGGCGACAACGACTCCCGGATCCTGGCCGTCGCGTCGAACCTGGCCAACGACGGGCTCGACGTGGTCGTCGTGTCGAAGGACCTGCCGCTCCGCGTGAAGGCCGCGTCGATCGGCCTCGCCGCGCAGGAGTACCGCGCCGAACTCGCCGTCGACAGCGGCTACACGGGCATCACGACACTGCAGGTGTCCGGGGACGAAGTCGCCGACCTCTACGAGAAGGAGGAGATCCGCACCCCGGAACTCGACGGCGTCCCCGTCAACACCGGCGTCGTCATCCACTCCGAACGCGGCTCGGCACTGGGCCGCGTGCACTCGGCCGGTGCGGTGTCGCTCGTGCGTGGCGACCGCGAGGTCTTCGGCCTCCGCGGCCGCTCCGCCGAACAGCGCCTGGCGATCGACGCGCTGCTCGACCCGGAGATCGGCATCGTCTCACTAGGTGGCAGCGCCGGCACCGGCAAGTCGGCGCTCGCCCTGTGCGCCGGACTCGAGGCCGTCCTGGAACGCCAGCAGCACAAGAAGATCATGGTGTTCCGCCCGCTCTACGCCGTCGGTGGGCAGGAACTCGGGTTCCTGCCGGGCGACGCCTCGGAGAAGATGAACCCGTGGGCGCAGGCGGTGTTCGACACGCTCGGCGCGCTGGTCTCGGAGAACGTCCTGGACGAGGTCGTCGAACGCGGCATCCTCGAGGTCCTGCCCCTCACCCACATCCGCGGACGCTCCCTGCACGACGCGTTCGTGATCGTCGACGAGGCGCAGTCCCTCGAACGGAACGTCCTGCTCACGATGCTGTCGCGCATCGGGCAGAACTCGCGCGTGGTGCTGACCCATGACGTCGCGCAGCGGGACAACCTGCGGGTCGGTCGGCACGACGGGGTCGCCTCGGTGATCGAGCGGCTCAAGGGGCACCCGCTGTTCGCCCACGTGACGCTGACGCGGTCGGAGCGCTCGGCGATCGCGGCGCTCGTGACGGAGATGCTGGACTCGCCGGACCTCGCGTAGCGCGGCGGCCGCGGCGCCGGGCGGCGCGGGCCGGCGCGGGCCGGCCGGCCCGGCCCGGCCCGGCGGGCCGGCCGGTGTCGGTCGGACCGGCACAACGGAAACCGTTCCGAACCACGGGATGCCGTGGTTCGGAGCGGTTTCGGTTGTGCGCCGCCGCTTCGCACCGGGGCACGGGGCGCGGTGGCGACCGGGGGACGGACGGGAGGCGCGGTGCGGGCCGGTGGCGCCGGGCCGGCGGCGGGCGGAC
>NZ_JASDDD010000008.1:0-102349 GCF_030407555.1 Curtobacterium sp. APC 4022 | reverse complement strand
CGTCACCGGAGCGCTTGGCGCCGGCGACGGACGACTGCGACCGCTCGAGCATCCGCGACGAGAACCCGCCCGACCGCCGCCTCGTCAGGCACCACCGCCTCGTCCGGTCTCTCGATCGACCGCTCCGCTGCCCCCGTTGCGCCGCCCGCGGCATCGGCGCCCACAGCATCGGCGCCCGCAGCGTCGGCCCCGGCCGCGTCGCCACCGTCGAGTTCCGGTGGTGGACTGAGCCTGTCCTTCGGCCGCGCGCCGGCACAGCCGGCACAGCCGGCACCGCAAGCGCAGCCGACCCAGCAGACGTCACCGCCCCGATCCGCCGCGACGCCCCCGAGCGGGGCAGCCCGCCCAGCCGGTCCCGGGTCCACCGCGTCCACCCAGCCACGTCCCGACCGCATCGCACGTCGGCTGGCGGAACGGGCCTCCCGGATCCGCCCCTTCCCGGCACCCGATCCGCGCGACGTCCGCGTCCTCGGCCCCGAGGACCCGGTGGTCCGCATCGACCGCCGCCGCTCCGCCGTCGGCGCCCTGCGGGTCACCGGCTCGACCAGTGCCGCGTGGGAGTCCGTCGACCACGTGGTCGGCGCGGCGACCGCTGACGGTGCGACCGCCGGGCGCTCCGCGACGACCCGCGGCAACCGGCCCCTGGTCGGCTACGACGGTGCCGACGTCCTGGTGGCCCTGCGGCACGTCCGGCAGCTCCGCCGGGCGCTCGTGATGGGCCGCGGGTCGGACCGGCTCGTCATCGGGCTGCACGACGGCACCACCCTGGCGGTCGACGCCGGCGACGCCGACACGACCACGATCCTGGCGCTCTCCGTCATCGACGGCGAACTCGAGCTCCGCGCCGAGCCGTTCCCCAGGGCGACCCACGACGGCGACGTGTTCGCCGCGTTCGGGTTCGTCCTGTCCGCCCCGACCGTCGGAGTCTGATCCGTGCGCCACTTCGCCAACATCGCCGACCAGGAACCCCTGTTCCTCCGACCGCCCGAGGACGTGACGCGGGACAGCCCGCAGGACCTCCGCGCGGTGGCCCTCGGTGCCACCCTGTACACACCGGGCATCCGGCCGGACCTGGTGCGGGACGTCCGCCGCCAGACCGAACTCGGCGCCGGCTCGATCGTGCTGTGCCTGGAGGACTCCGTCGCCGACGACGACCTCCCCACGGCCGAGGCGAACGTCGAGACCGCGCTCCGCACCCTGACCGAGGAACTCGACCCGGCGACGCTGCCGCAGCTGTTCCTGCGCGTCCGGACGCCCGAGCACTTCGCCCGGCTGCTCGACCGCTTCGGCAGCCGCGCCCTCGACGTCCTGGCCGGCATCGTCCTGCCGAAGTTCGAGAACCCGGACGGTGCCGGGGCGCAGTGGTTCGAGGTGCTCGACGCCGCGAACGCAGGCCGTGCCGCCGGCGCCCGGCTGCTCGTGATGCCCATCCTCGAGTCCCCCGCGATCATGCACCGCGAGTCGCGCACCGAGGCCCTCGCCGACGTCCACGACCTGCTGCTGGAACGGCGGGACGACGTCCTGGCGGTCCGGATCGGGGCGACCGACCTGTCGAGCGTCTACGGCCTCCGGCGTCCCTCGCACCTGACCGTGTACGACGTGCAGGTGCTGGCGTCCGTGATCGGCGACGTCGTGAACGTCCTCGGCCGCGCCCGGGACGGCTTCGTCGTCGCCGGGCCGGTGTGGGAGCACTACCCGGACTCCGACCGGGTGTTCCGCACGCAGCTGCGCACCACGCCGTTCCAGGAGGCCGGGGACCTCCAGCTCCGCCGGCAGCTGCTCCTGGAGGGCTTCGACGGGCTGCTCCGCGAGGTCACCCTCGACCGCGCGAACGGGCTCACCGGCAAGACGGTCATCCACCCGCGCCACGTGCCGCTCGTGCACGCGATGTCGGTCGTCAGCGACGAGGAGTTCTCGGACGCCTCCGACGTGCTCGCGAACGCGACGGGTGGGGTCGCCGCTTCCCGGTACGGCAACAAGATGAACGAGATGAAACCGCACCACGCGTGGGCGGAGCGAACCATGCTCCGGGCCCGGGCGTTCGGTGTGGCCACCCCGGACGTGACCTACGTCGACCTGCTCGAGCGGAGCCAGCCGTGACCACGACCACCCCCACCGCAGGCCCGTCGGGGTCCGTCCTGCCGACGCCCGACGAGCTCGGCGTGGTGCTGACGGACGAGTCCACCGCCGGCGACGGGTCCACCGCTCCGGGTGTCCCGCTGGCGTCGCTCGTCCGGCTCGCACTCCGCCGGAACCCCCGCCGCGCGCACCTGCTCGTGTCCACCGTCCTCGCGAAGCACGTGCCGACCGTGCCCGCCGTCGCGCTCCTCGCCGGCGAGGCGCTGGGTGCCCGGGTCGCGGACGTCCTCGACGGCGGAGCGCGCCTCGACGCCGAGGCCGCCACGCGCCTCCGGGCGGTCCTCGACCTGCAGCAGGCCGACACGGCGACCGACTCGGGCAACGTCTCCGACGCCCTGCACCGGGCTGCCACGACGCTCCGCACCGACCTGGCCGCGGTCCGGCCGACCCTGCCGGACGTGCTCGTCCTCGGGTTCGCCGAGACCGCCACCGCCCTCGGTGCGACCGTCGCCGAGGCCCTCGGCGCCGGGTACCTGCACTCGACCCGCCACGACCCGCCCGGGGCGACGTCGGCCGCCGGCTTCGACGAGGCGCACTCGCACGCGACCGCACACCGCCTGCTCCCCGCCGAGGACGACTGGCTGCCGGCCGACGGCACGGTCGTCCTGGTCGACGACGAACTGAGCACCGGGGCCACGGCCCGCGCCACGATCCGCGCCCTGCACGCCGTCGCACCGCAGCGGCAGTGGGTCGTCGCCGCCCTCGTCGACCTCCGCTCCGACGAGGACGTCGCCGCGACCGAGGCCCTGGCCACCGAACTCGGCGCGCCCGTCGCGGTCGTCGCCCTCGGACGCGGTCGCGTCTCGCTGCCCGACGGCCTCACCGACACCGCAGCCGAACTCGTCGCCGCGGTCGCCGCGCCGCTCACCACGGCGCCCTCGGACGCGATGGCACCGGACCGCGAGCCGACGTCGGACGGGAGGCCCGTGCCGGCCCCGCCCCGTGCCTCCCGTCCCGGGACGGTCACCGTGGTCGCCGCACCGCCCACCGCCGTCGACCGCACCGGCACCCCGGCTGCGCGTGTCCGCACCCCGCGGACCGACGTCGAGGGCATCGCCGCCGACCTCGCCCGGGTCCTGACGAGCGAGGCGGGCGTCGTGCCGGACCGCGTCCTGGTGCTCGGCACCGAGGAGCACATGGCGACACCGCTCGCGATCGCGGACGCACTCCGCCGCCGGAGCACCGCGGACGTCCGCTCGTCGACGAGCACCCGCTCGCCCGTCGCCGCCTTCGACGACCCGGCGTGGCCGATCCGCTCCGGCATCCGGCACCGCTCCCACGACGCCACGGTGGACGGCCCGGGTGAGCGGTACGCGTACAACGTGCACGGCTTCGATGCGATCGTCGTCGTCCCCGAGCCGGGCACCGAGCAGGCCGCCCTCGAGGGGCCCGACGGTCTGCTCGACGTGCTCGCCGCCGTCACGCCGCGCGTGGTCCTCGTGGACAGCGAACTCGAAGCCGCCGGAGCGCCGGAGTCCGCCCCGCGCCCGCTGACGGGTCCGTCGTTCGGGTCGTACGAGCCGGACGAGGTGACCTGGCTCCTGCAGGACCTGGCCGATGCGGCTCTGGAAGCCGACACCGCCGACCGCGAGCGTGCGATCCAGCTCGAGGGCGCGAACTACGCCGAGTCGCTGCCCGTCGAGTACGTGCCGTCGGAGTCCTACGAGGAGCTGTACCGGGACGCCCTCGGACGCTCGGCGGACCGGATCGCCGAGGCGGTCGGCATCGTCACGGACCTGGTCCTCCGCGACCGGCCGAACGCGGTGCTCGTCTCCCTCGCCCGTGCCGGGACGCCCGTCGGGATCCTGATGCGTCGGTGGGCCGAGCAGCAGCGCGGTGTCCGCCTGCAGCACTACACCGCGAGCATCGTCCGCGGGGTGGGCATCGACGAGACCGCGCTCCGCTGGCTCGCGGCGCACCACGACGCGTCCCAGGTCGTCTTCGTCGACGGGTGGACGGGCAAGGGCGCCATCACGCGCGAGCTGACGGACGCACTCGACCGGTTCGCGGCCTCGGACGGGGTGCGCTTCGGCGACGAACTCGCGGTCCTCGCCGACCCGGCCGGGTGCACTCCGCTGCACGGCACCCGCGACGACTACCTCGTGCCGTCGGCCTGCCTCAACTCCACCGTGTCCGGGCTCGTGTCCCGCACGGTGTTCAACCGTGCGTGGACCCCGGAGGGCACGCTGCACGGGGCGAAGCAGTACCGCGAGCTCGGTCCCCGCGACCACTCGCGCTCGTTCGTCGCCACCATCTCCGAGCGGTTCGCCGCCGTCCGCCCCCGGGTCGACGCGGCCCTGGCGGCCGACGGTGGTCCGGAGTCACGTGCGGTCGACTGGCGCGGCATGCGGACGGTCGAGGCGATCGGCGCCGAGTACGGCATCACCGACCTGCACCTGGTGAAGCCCGGCGTCGGCGAGACCACCCGTGTGCTGCTGCGCCGTGTCCCGTGGCAGGTGCTGGTCCGGGACCCGGAAGACGTCGACATCGCGCACGTGGTCGCCCTGGCGCGCGAGCGTGGTGTGCCCGTCGTGACCCGACCCGACCTGTCCTACAGCTGCGTCGGGCTCATCCACCCGCTCGGCAGCCGGGTGTCGGACACGGGTACCGACCCGGCCGCGGACTCCGGCGACACCGCTGCGACGACCGGCGCGGGCGCATGAGCGCCCTCGTCGGGTTCGACCTCGACCGCACCGTCGTCTACTCTGCCGCCGCACTCATGCTCGAGGGTCCGGACGAGGCCGCACCCTCGCTCGTCGTCACCGAGGTGTACCAGGGCCTGCCGCTGTCCTTCATGACACGGACCGCCGAACGTGCACTGGCCGCACTGGCGGAGACGTCCGTCGTGGTCCCGGTGACCACCCGCACGGTCGCCCAGTTCCAGCGCATCCGGCTGCCGCTGCCGACGACCGGATGGGCCGTGACGACGAACGGCGCGGTCGTGCTGCACGACGGCGAGCCGGACGAGGCCTGGACCGCCACCCTCCGCGACGAGATGGCGGCGACGTCCGCTCCCCTGCCCGAGGTCGAGCACCGCCTGGCCGCCGCGCTGCCCGAGGGCTCGGTCCTCCGCACCCGCCGTGCCGAGGACCTCTTCGTCTACGCCATCGTCGAGCGGTCCGAGCTGCCGGACAGTGCCGTCGAGGCCTTCGCCGCCGAACTCGCCGAGCTCGGCTGGCGCGTGTCCGTGCAGGGCCGGAAGCTCTACGCCGTGCCCGTGCCGATCCGGAAGGAACGAGCCCTTGCGGCCGTCGCCGAGCGGGTCGGCGCCACCCGGACGATCGCCGCCGGGGACTCACTGCTCGACCGGGAGATGCTGGCCTGGGCGGACGTGGCGATCCGCCCGGCGCACGGCGAGCTGCACGCCGTCGGGTGGACAGCGGCGAACCTCGTCGTCACGCAGGCGAAGGGTGTCCTGGCGGGCGAGGAGCTCGTGCAGCTCGCCGCCGCCGCTGCCGCCGAGGTGCCGTCCCGGGCCTGATCGCAACACAGAACGGGCGGCCCTCCCGCAGGAGGACCGCCCGTTCGAACTCCCGGAGGAGCAGAGCTGCTTACTTGCTGAAGCCCTTGAAGCGCTGGTTGAACTTCTCGACGCGGCCGGCCGAGTCGAGGATGCGCTGCTTGCCCGTGTAGAACGGGTGCGAAGCGGACGAGATCTCGACGTCGATGACCGGGTAGGTCGCACCGTCGAGCTCGATGGTCTTGTCGCTGTTCGCGGTCGAACGCGTCAGGAACGTCTCACCGGAAGCCAGGTCGCGGAAGACGATGGCGCGGTACTCGGGGTGGGTTTCGGTCTTCATGGGGATTCCTCGGTGGATCGCGATGACGGAAGATGGGAAGTCGTGTGGCCTACGCCAGCGGACCACGTTACCAGACCACGGCCCGGATCGGGAGCGTCCGGAGCTGTGTCGCGGTGGATCAGACGGCGCGTGCGGTCCAGCGGCCGGCGTCCTGGGACACCGTGAGCTCGACGCCGAACGCGGCGGAGAGCGTCTCGGCGGTCAGGACCTCCGCGATCGGGCCGGCGGACTGCACGTGGCCGTCGGCGAGGACGAGCGCGTGCGTGAAGCCCGCGGGGATCTCCTCGACGTGGTGGGTGACGATGACGATCGCCGGCGAGTCCGAGCTCTGCGCGTAGCCGCCGAGGGTGCGCACCAGGCTCTCGCGGGCGCCGAGGTCCAGCGACGCGGCCGGCTCGTCCAGGAACAGCACCTCGGGGTCGGTCATCACCGCGCGGGCGATCTGGACCCGCTTCTGCTCGCCGTCGCTCAGCTCGCCGAAGCTGCGCTCGGTGAAGGCGCCGAGGCCCCACTCCTCGAGCACACGCTGGGCACGGCGGACGTCGAGTTCCTCGTACTCCTCGTTCCAGCGGCCGGTGACGGAGTACGCGGCGGTGAGGACGACGTCGATGACCTTCTCGGTCATCGGGATCCGACGGGCCAGGGCGGTCGACGCGAAGCCGATCCGGGGACGGAGCTCGAACAGGTCGGCACCGCCGAGTTCGGTCCCGAGGACCTCGACGTCACCGGACGTCGGGAACGTCTGCGCGCCCGCGACCTGGAGCAGCGTGGTCTTGCCGGCACCGTTCGCGCCGAGCACCACCCAGCGCTCGTCGTCCTGCACCTCCCACGAGATCCCGTCGAGGATGGTGGACCCGTCACGGACCACGGAGACGTCTGACAAGCGCACGACCGAGGGCATGTCGCCAGCCTACGCGAGCGCGGTCCGCTCCCCCGTCAGCGCCGCGCGTGCGGTGGACGACGGGTGACGGACGGGAGGCCCGGTGCCGGTCTCGGGGACCGGCACCGGGCCTCCAGGCCGTCGGCTCGCGGGACGCGGTCAGCGACCGGCGAGCACCTCGTCGTACACGGCGCGCGTCTTCGTGGCGATGGCGCCCCAGGTGAACTCGCTCTCGACGCGCAGGCGACCGGCGCGCCCCATCAGCTTGGCGAGCCCGAGGTCGGCGAGCACCTCGTTGAGGGTCGCGGCGAGGTCGGCGACGTAGCGGTCGGGATCGGTCGGCGTACCGGTGCCGTCGGTCGCCTGGTCGATCGGCACGATGCGGCCGGTCAGGCCGTCGGCGACGACCTCGGGGATGCCGCCGGTCTTCGTACCGACGACGGGGATGCCGCAGGCCATGGCCTCGAGGTTCACGATGCCGAGCGGCTCGTAGATCGACGGGCAGACGAACACGGTTGCGCTCGAGAGGACGTTGACGATCTCGCGGTGCTCGAGCATCCGGTCGATCCAGACGACGCCGTTGCGGCGGGTCCGCAGGTCCTCGACCAGCCCGGTGACCTCGGCGAGGATCTCGGGTGTGTCGGGGGCGCCGGCGCAGAGCACGACCTGGACGTCCTCGGGCAGGGACGCCACCGCGCGGAGCAGGTAAGGCAGCCCCTTCTGACGGGTGATGCGACCGACGAAGACCACGCTGGGGCGGTCCGGGTCGATGCCGAGCGCGCGGACGGCGTCGTCGTCGCGCTCGGGCTTCCAGTCGTCGATGTCGATGCCGTTGTAGACGACCTTCACGCGGGACGGGTCGATCGACGGGTACGAGCGGAGGATGTCCGCACGCATCGCCTTCGACACCGCGACGACGCCGTCGGCGTTGGTGAACGCCTCGCGCTCCATCCAGCTGGACAGGCGGTACCCGCCGCCGAGCTGCTCGGCCTTCCAGGGGCGGAGCGGCTCGAGGCTGTGGGCGGTGACGACGTGCGGGATGCCGTGGGTGAGCTGCGCCAGACGCCCGGCGGAGTTCGCGTACCAGGTGTGCGAGTGCACGAGGTCGGCACCCGCGACGTCGGCCGCGATCTGCACGTCGGTGCCGAGGGCCTGCAGCGCACCGTTCGCCTGCTCGAGGCCCGCGGGCGTGCGGTAGGCCCAGACACCCTGTTCGTCGCGGAAGCCACCGAAGGCCCGGACACGGACGTCGGTGTCCGTCCCGGACCGCAGCGCCGCGGTCAGCTGGGCAACGTGGACACCGGCTCCGCCGTAGACCTCCGGCGGATACTCCCTGGTCAGTAGATCGACTCGCACGCGTTCAAACTAACGGGTTCCCAGTGCTGACGCCT
Organism: Curtobacterium sp. APC 4022; assembly: GCF_030407555.1. Classification (NCBI taxonomy): domain Bacteria; kingdom Bacillati; phylum Actinomycetota; class Actinomycetes; order Micrococcales; family Microbacteriaceae; genus Curtobacterium; species Curtobacterium sp. APC 4022. The sequence continues at coordinate 94,139 of NZ_JASDDD010000008.1, read as the reverse complement.
ACTGTGAGCGGCATGGCAACGAAGAAGGTGTTCGGCATCGTGCTCGCTGGCGGCGAGGGCAAACGGCTCATGCCACTGACGGCGGACCGTGCGAAGCCCGCTGTGCCGTTCGGTGGGAACTTCCGCCTCGTGGACTTCGCGCTGTCGAACCTGGTCAACTCCGGGCTGCAGCGCATCGTCGTCCTGACGCAGTACAAGTCGCACTCACTGGACCGGCACGTCTCCCTGACCTGGCGCATGGAGGGGCTGCTCGGCTCCTACGTGGCCTCCGTCCCCGCTCAGCAGCGGCTCGGCAAGCGCTGGTTCGCCGGCTCGGCCGACGCGATCCTGCAGTCCCTGAACCTGATGCGTGACGAGCGGCCCGACATCGTCGTCGTGGTCGGTGCGGACCACGTGTACCGGATGGACTTCTCCCAGATGGTGGAGGCGCACATCGCCTCGGGCCGCAGCGCCACCGTGGCGGCCATCCGCCAGCCGATCGAGCTCGCGGACCAGTTCGGCGTCATCAAGGTCGACGACGCGGACCCCACCCGGATCGAGGCGTTCCTCGAGAAGCCGAAGGACGCCACCGGCCTGCCGGACTCCCCGCACGAGGTCCTGGCGTCGATGGGCAACTACGTGTTCGACGCCGACGCCCTGGTGGACGCGGTCCTCCGCGACGGCCAGATCGAGTCGTCGGACCACGACATGGGCGGCGACATCATCCCGGACTTCGTCGCACGCGGCGACGCCGGCGTCTACGACTTGCAGCGCAACGAGGTCCCCGGCTCGAACGACCGCGACAAGTACTACTGGCGCGACGTGGGCACGATCGACTCGTTCTTCGACGCCCACATGGACCTCATCGCGCCGGTCCCGGTCTTCAACCTGTACAACCAGGACTGGCCGATCTTCAACCAGCAGACCAACCTGCCGCCGGCGAAGTTCGTGCGCGACGCCAACGGCAACACCGGCGCCACCGTGGACTCCATCGTGTCGCTCGGCTGCCTGCTCTCCGGAGCCCAGGTCGAGCGCAGCGTCATCGGTCCGTGGGCGACGATCGACTCGCAGGCGAAGGTGCTCGACTCGATCGTGTTCGAGCGCGCGACCATCGGTGCCGGCGCGATCGTGAACCGGGCGATCCTGGACAAGGACGTCGTCCTCGCACCGGGCGCCCACGTCGGTGTCGACCGCGAGGCTGACGAGGCCCGCGGGTTCACCGTCACCGACTCCGGCATCACCGTCGTCGGCAAGGGCGTCCGCGTCGAAGCCTGACCCCGTCCCCTCCCACGTCGTGACCGCATGACGTGACCCCGCGACGTCACGGGGCACCCGACCCCGCTACCGTGGTCGGGTGCCCCGTTTCCTCGTCGTCCTCGATGCCGATTCGACCCTGCTCGAGGACGAGGTCATCGAGCTCCTCGCCGACGCGGCGGGGACCCGGCCACAGGTCCAGTCGGTGACGGAGCGCGCCATGCGCGGCGAGATCGACTTCGCCGAGAGCCTCCGGGAGCGGGTCGCGACGTTGGCGGGCCTCCCGGTCGACACCTTCGCCCGCGCGCAGCAGGCCGTCCGCGTCACCCGCGGTGCCGACGAGCTGGTGCGCGGGGTGCACGCCGCCGGCGGGACGGTCGCCGTCGTGTCGGGTGGCTTCCACGAGGTGCTCGACCCGTTCGCCGCCGGGCTCGGAATCGATCACTGCCGGGCGAACCGGCTGGAGACGCAGGACGGCGTGCTCACCGGGCGTGTCGCGGGCGCGGTCGTTGACGCGCAGGCGAAGGCGGACGCGCTCCGGGCCTGGGCCGCTGCGGACGGGGTGCCGCTCGAGCGCACGGTGGCCGTGGGCGACGGTGCCAACGACCTGGCGATGATGGCGGTGGCGGGGCTGGCCGTCGCGTTCGACGCCAAGCCGCGAGTGCGGGCGGAGGCGGACGTCGCCGTCGTCGACCGCGACCTGTCCGTCGTCCTCGCCACGCTCGGCCTGCGCGGCTGACGCGCCGTCGGCCGGCTGCGCCGCGCGCGGCTGCGCCGTGCAGCGGCGGGCCGCGGCGAGGCCGAGCCTCGGCCCTGCGGACAGTTCGCGCCTCTGAACCGCCGCGAAGTGTCCGCCCAGCCGAGGCTCGGCCCGCGCTCAGTCGGTCAGTCGCTCAGTCGGTCAGTGCCCCATGCCCAGGCCACCGTCGACCGGGATGACCGCGCCGGAGATGTAGCCCGCCCCGTCGCCCGCCAGGAAGAGCGTGGCGTCCGCGACGTCGTCCACGCTGCCGTAGCGCGCCGCCGGGATCGCCTTCTTGAACTCGGCCTGCAGCTCGTCCGACAGGGCAGCGGTCATGTCGGTCTGGATGAACCCCGGCGCGACGACGTTGGCCGTGATGCCGCGGGAGCCGAGCTCGCGCGTGATGGACCGGGCCATGCCGACCAGCGCGGCCTTGGACGAGGCGTAGTTGACCTGCCCGATCTGCCCGTACGCCCCGACGACGCTCGACATCAGGACGATCCGGCCGAACTTCGCCTTCATCATCCCCTTCGTCGCGCGCTTGACCACGCGGAAGGTGCCGGTCAGGTTCGTGTCGACGACGCTGGTGAAGTCCTCTTCCGACATCCGGAGCAGCAGCTGGTCGTTCGTGATGCCGGCGTTCGCGACCAGGACCTCGATCGGCCCGAGCGCTGCCTCGACCTCGGTGAAGGCGCGGTCGACCGACGCGGTGTCGGTGATGTCGGCCTGCACGGTGAGCGCACCCTCGGGGCCGCCCTGCCCGCTCCGCGAGGTGACGGCGACCCGGTGCCCGGCGGCGACGAAGCGGGCTGCCAGCGCGTGGCCGATGCCGCGGTTGCCGCCGGTGATGAGGACGGTACGGGGGGTGGTCATGGTCGCTCCGTTCGCTGGTGGTCGCTGGCCTGCCGGCGCCTCGCGGATCCGGACACAGCGCCAACGAGCCTAGCGGTGCACTCCGCGACGGCCGGTCTCCGCACGACCGTCCGGATGTCGTCCCCCGGGCGTAAACTGGAGGCCGGCAGACGGAGACCCCACCGCATGAACCGCAAGAACCCGCAGGACCCGAGCGGCCCGCGCATCCAGCTCCAGCGATCGGTGCCGGAACACGTGACCGCAGAGCCGATGGCGTCGCAGAACATCACGACGCTCCCGGACAACCCGGAGATCGACCGCGCGCACCGGCTCTCCCGCTACGTGTGGCAGATGGCCTTCCGTGTCGTCTGTTTCGTCGGGGCCGTGCTGATCTGGAGCGCCTGGCACTCCTGGATCGCCGTGCTGCCGATCGTCGCCGCCGCCGTCGTCCCCTGGGTCGCGGTCGTGCTGGCGAACGCCGGCAACCGCACCGGCGGCGACGTCGTCCGACCGGGTGGTGCGGTCGAGCTGTACGACGCGGTCGACCCGCGCCTCCGCGACGAGCAGGAAGACGCACGCGCCCAGGCCTACCGGGCCGAGCAGGAGCGCCTGCGCGACCAGGCCCAGCGTGCGCAGGAGGACTGGCAGCGCAACGGTGACCGGTCGCGCGTCTGGACCGCACGGAACGGCGGCCGCCGCTGATGGGAGCGACCTTCGACCTGTTCACCGAACCCGGCGCGACGCCGGTGTGTTCGCGGGCCGGTTGTTCGTCGACGGCCGCGTGGCGGGTGAACTGGCGGAACCCCCGGATCCACGCCGAGGACCGCGTGAAGATCTGGGCGGCCTGCGACGACCACTGCGACTTCCTCGCCGACTACCTGCGGTCGCGCTCGTTCCCGGTCCGCGTGACCGGCATCGACGACGACGTGGAGCACCTCGACGACACCACCGCGCGCGTCGCGGGTGACGGGCGATGACCGAGGGCTTCGACCCCGGTTCCCGGTACGGCCGGCGCCACGCGGCACGGATCCGCCAGGCGCAGGACGGTGCACCGGCGTCGGCTGACAGCGCGACCACGTCCGTCCGAGGCGGCACCGCCGAGCCCTTCGTCGGCTGGCACTTCGTCCGCAGCCGTCGCTGGCTCGGCTACTTCGCCATCGCCGTCGCGTTCGCGATCATCTGCACGCTGTTCGGCATGTGGCAGTGGGACCGCCGGAACGAAGCCGTCCGCCAGAACGACCAGATCGCGGCGAACTACGACCATGCCCCGGTCCCGGTCGACCAGGTGCTCCCCCGCGCCGGCACCTGGAGCAACAACCTGACCTGGCTGCGTGCGAGCGTCACCGGCCGGTACGACACCGACCACCAGCTACTCGTCCGCAACCGTGTGCACAACGGCCAGCCCGGCTTCGAGGTCCTCGTCCCCCTGGTCACCGCCGACGGTCGCGCCTTCGTCGTCGACCGCGGGTGGGTCCCCACGGGCAACAAGCAGGACGCGCCGGACAGCATCCCGGCTCCGCCGACCGGTACCGTCACCGTCGTCGTGCGTCTGCAGCAGTCCGAGCCCCGTATCCCGGGCCGCACCGACCCGGCCAACACCGACCAGGTGCAGTCCGTCACGCTGCCGGACGTCGCGGACAAGGCCGGCCACCCGATCTGGACCGGCGCGTACGGCCAACTCGACAGTGAGACGCCGGCACCGTCGGAGCGTGCGCCCCTCGGCTGGGACCGCCCCAGTGCGGACACCGGCCTGCACCTCAGCTACTTCATCCAGTGGTTCCTGTTCGCCGTCGGGGGCTTCGGGTTCCTGGCGTACGTGATGGTGCAGGAGTACCGGAACCTCAACCAGGACGACCCGGAGGAGCGCGAGCGCGCCCTCGACCGGCAGCGCCGCAAGGACGCGAAGCCGAAGTCGGACGCCGAGATCGAGGACGAACTGCTCACGTCCCGTCGCTGACGGACCGACGGCACGAGCACAGACAGAACGGGAGGCCCGTGGCGGTGTCGCCACGGGCCTCCCGTTCCGTCTGTCGTGCCGGTCCGCGCGTCAAGCGAGCTCGATGAGCTCCGCGTAGTCCTTGTTCCAGTGGTCCTCGGTGCCGTCCGGGAGCAGCAGCACGCGCTCGGGGTTGAGCGCCTCGACCGCACCCGCGTCGTGGGACACGAGGACGACGGCGCCCTCGAAGCCGGCCAAGGCATTGAGGATCTCTTCGCGCGACGCCGGGTCCAGGTTGTTCGTGGGCTCGTCCAGCAGCAGCACGTTCGCTCCCGAGACGACGATCATCGCGAGCGACAGACGCGTCTTCTCGCCACCGGACAGGACACCGGCCTTCTTGTAGCCGTCGTCACCGGTGAACAGGAACGACCCGAGCACCCGGCGGGCCTCGGTCTCGTTGAGGTCGGTGGACGCCGAGACCATGTTCTCGATCACCGTGCGGTTGACGTCGATGTTCTCGTGCTCCTGCGCGTAGTACCCGATGCGCAGGCCGTGGCCGGGCTGGACCTCACCGGTGTCCGGCACGTCGGCACCCGCCAGGATGCGGAGCAACGTCGTCTTGCCGGCACCGTTGAACCCCAGGATGACGACACGTGAACCGCGGTCGATCGCCAGGTCGACGCCCGCGAAGATCTCGAGCGAGCCGTAGGACTTCGACAGCCCCTCGGCCATCAGCGGCGTCCGACCGCACGGAGCCGGAGTGGGGAAGCGGATCTTCGCGACGCGGTCGGCGACGCGCTCGTCCTCGAGGCCCGCGAGCAGCTTGTCGGCACGGGCGACCATCTGGTGCGCCGCAGCTGCCTTCGACGCCTTCGCACCGAAGCGCGCGGCCTGGTCCTTGAGCGTCGCGGCCTTCTTCTCGGCACCGGCGCGCTCCTTGCGACGACGCTCCTCGTCGGCGACGCGCTGCCGCTGGTAGAGCTTCCAACCCATGTTGTAGATGTCGATGGTCTGTCGGTTCGCGTCGAGGTAGAAGACGCGGTTCACGACCTCGTCCACCAGCTCCACGTCGTGGGAGATGACGATCACACCGCCCGCGTAGGTCTTGAGGTGCTCGCGGAGCCACACGACCGAGTCGGCGTCGAGGTGGTTCGTCGGCTCGTCGAGGATCATCGTGTCGGCGTCAGAGAACAGGATGCGCGCGAGCTCGATACGACGACGCTGACCACCGGAGAGCGTCTTGAGCTGCTGGTCGAGGATGCGGTCCGGCAGCTTGAGGTTCGACGCGATCGACGCCGCCTCGGCCTCGGCCGCGTAGCCACCCAGCGCATTGAACTCGTCGTCCAGACGGGAGTACCGCTTCATCGCCTTCTCGGCGACGGCCGGGTCCGTGCTGGCCATGTCGAGCGTGGCCTTGCGGATGCCGTCGACGAGCTCACCGAGGCCACGGGCGTCGAGGATGCGCTTGCGGGCGGTGTCCTCGGGGTTCCCGGACCGTGGGTCCTGCGGCAGGTAGCCGATCTCACCGGACCGCTGGATCGTGCCGTCGGTCGGGGCGGCCTCACCCGCCAGGGCCTTGGTCATGGTGGTCTTCCCCGCGCCGTTCCGGCCGACGAGGCCGATCTTGTCACCCCGCTCGACGCGGAAGGACACGTTCTCCATCAGGAGGCGAGCCCCGACGCGGATCTCGAGTTCGTGCACGGCAAGCACAGTGGACGTCCAATCAGTTGGTGGGTTTGCACAACGGTGTGTGCGGGAGGTGCACCGCTACGCTGACGGGAACCGATGGTCCAGAACAGGACCAGCAGTCCATTCTAGGAGAATCCATGACGAACGCCACCGGGTTCGCTCCCCGCGCAGTCCTCGCCGACCGTCTGCGCACGCACGGTCTGGCCACCGACGCCGCGCTGATCGCCGGCGGCGCGCTCTTCACCGCCGCGCTCGCACAGATCGAGGTGCCGATGTGGCCGGTCCCCGTGACCGGTCAGACGCTGGCAGTCGTGCTCGTCGGTGCGACGCTCGGTGCCCGCCGCGGTGTCCTCTCGATGCTCGTCTACGCGATCGTCGGGCTCGCCGGCGCGCCGTTCTTCGCCGACGCCCAGGGCGGCCTGCACGCGCTGACCCTGCCGAGCTTCGGGTACGTCATCGGCTTCATCCCGGCCGCCGGCCTCATCGGTTGGCTCGCGCGCCGCAACTGGGACCGCAAGGTCGGGCGGGCCGCGGTCGCGATGCTGCTCGCGAGTGCGATCCCCTTCGTCACCGGCCTGCCGTACCTCGCGGTCGCCCTCGGTGCGCTCGGCGCCCCGAACGACCTGCAGTCCGTCCTGGCGGCGGGTCTCTACCCGTTCGTCATCGGCGGCATCGCCAAGGCCCTCATCGCCGCGGGCGTGCTGCCCCTGGCCTGGAAGGCGCTCGGCCGCCGCTGAGCGCGCTCCGCACCTGATGGCGGACGGGAGGCCCGGTACCAGCTGGTACCGGGCCTCCCGTCCGTTCTGGGGACGCGACACGGGGTCGGGTGCCGTTCCGACGCCCGCGAGCGGCCACGACACGCCGCCTGCCGTCCGCCGAGCGGTCACGATTCGTCGGTCCGGAGGGCCGAGAACGACGTTTCCTGACCGCTCGGCGGAGATGCCCGGCGCGTCGGAGGACGGGTCCTTCGGATGTCAGACACCCCGTTCGTGGACGCCGAGCGGTCACAGGTCGTCGGTCCGCGGGCGCGAGAACGACGTTCGGTGACCGTTCGGCGAGGCGCGCCGGCGGGACACGACGACGGACGGGAGGCCCGGTACCAGCTGGTACCGGGCCTCCCGTCCGTTCTGTGGTCGCGTGGCTAGATCGAGAAGCCGAGCGCGCGCATCATCTCGCGGCCGTCATCGGTGATCCGCTCCGGACCCCACGGCGGCATCCAGACCCAGTTGATGCGGAACGCGTCGACGATGCCGTCCAGCGCGTTCGCGGTGTCGTTCTCGATGACGTCCGTCAGCGGGCACCCGGCACTCGTCAGCGTCATGCTGATGATGAGCGCCGTGGCCTCGTCGTCCCAGGCAAGGTCGTAGATCAGGCCGAGGTCGACGATGTTGACGCCGAGCTCCGGGTCCTGGACCTCTTTCAGCCCCTCGACGACCTCGTCGAACTTCTCGGGTGCGAGTGTGGTGATCATCGTCACTCCGCCGGTGCGACGGCTGCGGCCTGCACGTAGCGGTCGTAGCCCTCGTTCTCGAGACGCTCGGCCAGCTCCGGGCCACCCTGCTCGGCGATCTTGCCCGCGACGAACACGTGGACGAAGTCCGGCGTGATGTAGCGGAGGATGCGCGTGTAGTGGGTGATGAGCAGCACACCGAGGCCGGTCGCGGCCTTGGCACGGTTGACGCCCTCGGACACGATCTTCAGCGCGTCGACGTCGAGGCCGGAGTCGGTCTCGTCGAGGACGGCGAACTTCGGCTTGAGGAGCTCGAGCTGCATGATCTCGTGGCGCTTCTTCTCGCCACCGGAGAAGCCCTCGTTGACGTTGCGCTCGGCGAAGGCCGGGTCCATCTTGAGGTCGGCCATCGAGGTGCGCAGGTCCTTGATCCAGCCGCGGAGGGCCGGTGCCTCGCCGTCGATGGCGGTCTTCGCGGTGCGGAGGAAGTTCGACACCGTCACGCCGGGGATCTCGACCGGGTACTGCATGGCGAGGAACATGCCGGCACGGGCGCGCTCGTCGACGCTCATCGCCAGGACGTCCTGGCCGTCGAGGGTGATCGAACCACCGGTGACGTGGTAGCGCGGGTGCCCGGCGATCGTGTAGGCCAGGGTCGACTTGCCGGAGCCGTTCGGGCCCATGATCGCGTGGATCTCGCCCTCGTTGATCGTCAGGTCGACGCCCTTGAGGATCTCCTTGACACCCTGGTCGGTGTCGATGGCGACCTGCAGGTCACGGATTTCGAGAGTGGACATTGCGTTCCTTCGGTTGCAGCTGTGGTGCGGCGTCAGCCGCGGGAAGAGTGTGGGTTCGCGCTCAGGCGACCGGGACCGGGTCGTGCACGTCGACGTAGACGTCGCCGTCACGGACCTCGACCCGGAAGACCGGCACCGGCTCGTACGCCGGGAAGTTCTTCGGCTTGCCGGTCGTCAACGAGAACTGCGAGCCGTGCGCCCAGCACTCCAGCGAGTCACCCTCGACGAAGCCCTCGGACAGCGAGATGTCGCCGTGCGTGCAGGTGTCACCGATGGCGTGCACGGTGCCGGCCGAGTCCTTGACGATCGCGATGGCGGTGCCCTCGACGACCGCGCGCATCGGGCTGTCCACCGCGATGTCGCTCTCGGCGCAGACCTTCTCGGCCATCAGGCGTCGACCCCGGCGGGAGCGGACCCGGCGGCAGCGGCCTCGGCGACCGGCGCAGCGAGGACCGTCCGGCCCTCCATGAGCTCCTGCTCGACGGCGGCGATGAGGCGCTCCTCGAGCTCGGGCGCACCGATCTTCTGGATGACCTCGACCAGGAAGCCCAGGACGACGAGACGACGGGCCTCTTCCTCCGGGATCCCGCGGGCCTGCAGGTAGAAGAGCTGCTCGTCGTCGAAGCGACCGGTGGCGCTGGCGTGGCCGGCTCCGGTGATGTCGCCGGTCTCGATCTCGAGGTTCGGGATGCTGTCGGCGCGCGTGCCCTCGGTCAGGACCAGGTTGCGGTTCTGCTCGTACGAGTCGGTGCCCGGAGCGGAGCGACCGATCAGGACGTCGCCGATCCAGACCGTGTGCGCACCCTGACCCTGCAGCGCGCCCTTGTAGTTGACACGGCTGCGGGTGTTCGGGGCGTCGTGGTCGACGTAGACCTGCTGCTCGATGTGCTGGCCGGCATCCGCGAAGTAGACACCGTACATCTCGACGTCGCCGCCCTGCGCACCGAGGTGCGTGGACGGGTTGACGCGGATGACGTCGCCGCCGAGCGAGACCACGACGTGCTTGAGGAAGGCGTCGCGGCCGACCTCGGCGAAGTGCGTCGAGACGTGCACCGCGTCGTCGTCCCAATCCTGGACCGTGACGACGGTGAGGCGCGCGCCGTCGCGGACGACGACCTCGACGTTCTCGCTGAGGAGCGCCGACCCGCGGTTGTCGATCACGACGATGCCCTGCGCGTGCGGCTCCGCGGTGATGACCGTGTGCGCCGCCCGCGGCTGCGTGCCGAAGTCGGAGCGGGTCACCGTGATGAACTCGTGCTCGTCGGTGCCCCGCACGGTGATCGCCAGGACGGCGTCACGTGCGCTCCAGGCAGCGGCAGCCGCCCGGTCCTCCGGCAGTCCGGCGCCGCCGACGCGGGGGTCGTCGCTGCGACCCCACTCGACGTCGGCGCCCGCGGACTGGGTCGCGAGGAAGGGGTACGCCGAGCCGTCCAGCGTGCTGTCGAGCAGCGGCTGGATCTTGGCGAGCGGCGCGAACTTCCAGTTGACCTCTCGGCCGGTGACGGCCGGGAAGGCGCTGACGTCACCCGAGCGGAACCGCTGGGAACGCGTCTGCACCGGCACCTTGGTGTCCCAGCCGCCGTCGGAGTGCGCCCGGGCGCCGTGCTGGTCCGTACCGCCCGACGAGAGCGTGCTCGCGGGCTCCGTCGGCTGGTCGATGTGGGGAGGAGGGGTGGTGCTGGACATCTAGCCGACGGATCCTTCCATGCTCATCTCGATGAGCTTGTTGAGTTCGAGTGCGTACTCCATCGGGAGTTCGCGGGCGATGGGCTCGATGAATCCGCGCACGATCATCGCCATGGCCTCGTCCTCGGCCATGCCGCGGGACATGAGGTAGAACAGCTGCTCCTCGCTGACGCGGGAGACCGTCGCTTCGTGACCGAGCTGCACGTCGTCGACACGGATGTCGATCGCCGGGTAGGTGTCGCTCCGCGAGACGGTGTCGACGAGCAGCGCATCACAGCGGACCGTGTTGGCCGAGTGGTGCGCGCCCGGGTCGACCCGGACCTCGCCGCGGTACCCGGCACGACCGCCACCACGGGCGATCGACTTCGAGACGATCGACGACGTCGTGTACGGCGCCATGTGGATCATCTTCGCGCCGGCGTCCTGGTGCTGGCCGGGGCCGGCGAAGGCGACGGACAGGGTCTCGCCCTTGGCGTGCTCACCGGCGAGGTAGATGGACGGGTACTTCATCGTGACCTTGGACCCGATGTTGCCGTCGATCCACTCCATGGTCGCGCCCTCGTGGGCGATCGCACGCTTGGTGACGAGGTTGTAGACGTTGTTCGACCAGTTCTGGATCGTCGTGTACCGAACGCGGGCGTTCTTCTTCACGATGATCTCGACGACGGCCGAGTGCAGGGAGTCCGACTTGTAGATCGGGGCGGTGCAGCCCTCGATGTAGTGGATGTAGGAGTCCTCGTCCGCGATGATCAGCGTCCGCTCGAACTGGCCCATGTTCTCCGTGTTGATGCGGAAGTAGGCCTGGAGCGGGATCTCGACGTGGACGCCCTTCGGGACGTAGACGAACGAGCCGCCGGACCACACGGCCGTGTTCAGGGCAGCGAACTTGTTGTCGCCGGCCGGGATCACGGTGCCGAAGTACTCCTCGAACAGCTCCGGGTGCTCGCGCAGCGCCGTGTCGGTGTCCATGAAGATGACGCCCTGCTGCTCCAGGTCCTCGCGGATCTGGTGGTAGACGACCTCGGACTCGTACTGCGCGGCGACGCCGGCGACGAGGCGCTGACGCTCGGCCTCCGGGATGCCCAGGCGTTCGTACGTGGTGCGGATGTCCTCGGGGAGGTCCTCCCACGACTCAGCCTGCTTCTCCGTCGACTTCACGAAGTACTTGATGTTGTCGAAGTCGATGTCCGACAGGTCGGCGCCCCACGAGGGCATCGGCTTGCGGTCGAAGAGCTTCAGCGCCTTCAGCCGGTTCGCACGCATCCACTCGGGTTCGCCCTTGCGGCCGGAGATGTCGGTGACGACCTCTTCCGACAGGCCACGGCGCGCAGAGGCGCCGGCCGCGTCGGAGTCGGCCCAGCCGAATTCGTACTGGCCGAGCCCTTCGAGTTCTGGACGGTCGATGAGCACGTCGGACATGGTCTCCTCGTTTCCTTCTCGCAACAGCGTCTCCGGTACAACCCGGTGGTGTCGGACACCATTCCACCGCAAGCCGCCGACACGGCGTCCCATGGTGTTGCTGCCTCGCAACGTCGATGTTCCCACGCAGTCGCGGGACCGATCGGCGATCACGGCCCATTCGGAGCCGGCGCCTGCCTAGACTTGACTGCTGCTGAACCCTCGAATCCTACAGGTCCAGGGCCCGGAACAACAGGAAGGCACCACCCTCGTGACTCGCGTCGGACCAACCGTCGAGCAGGACGTCCGGACCCCGACCCCCTGGTGGTCGCTCCCCCGCACCGTCGACCCGCGCGTCGTGGTCCTCGCCTGGGCGTCGTTCGTGGTCGAGGTCGTGCTCATCGGCACCGGCGGCCTGGTGCGCCTGACCGCCTCCGGACTCGGCTGCCCCACCTGGCCGAAGTGCACCACCGACTCGCTCGTGTCGACGCCCGAGATGGGCATCCACGGGATCATCGAGTTCGGCAACCGTCTGCTGACCTTCGTGCTGGTCGTCGTCGCGATCGCGATGTTCCTGGCGGTCGTCCGGATGCGCAAGACGCGTCCCGAGCTGTTCTGGCTGGCGTTCGCCCAGGGCGCGGCGATCCCCGTCCAGGCGGTCATCGGCGGCGTGTCGGTCATCTCCGGCCTCAACCCGTTCGTCGTCGGGCTGCACTTCGTCGTGTCCGCCGTGCTCACGAGCATCACCGCCGCCCTGGTCTACCGCTCGGTGAACGGCCCCCGCGTCCGCGACCGGATCGTGCCGCGCTGGTACTTCGACGTCGTCCGCGGCACCGTGGTCGCCGTCGCCCTCACCGTCCTCATCGGCATCCTCACCACCGGCAGCGGCCCCCACGCCGGTGCCAGTGAGCGTGTCGACGGCGGCGCGGTCCACCGGACGGGCTTCGACACACAGCTCATGGAGCACCTGCACGCCATCCCCGCCTACGCGACCTTCGCGCTGACCCTGGTGCTCGTGATCGGTGCGGTCCGCCTCGGCATCTCGAGCCGGAGCGTCCTGCTGCTGCTCGTCGTCGAGTTCGTCCAGATCGCGGTCGGGCTCACCCAGGCGCGCACCGGTCTGCCGGTCGGCCTGGTCGGCACCCACATGGTGCTCGCCGGGCTGCTCGTCGCCGCGATGACCGCGGTCGTGCTCTCCACCCGGTCCAGTGCCGGTCGGGACGCCGTCCGGGCCTGATCCGGCTCGACCGTCCGCGGCCGTGGGGCCGACCACGTCGTCGCCGCGCCGGTCTGCGCGGGGTGGTCCGTGCCTCCCGGACAGCGACCCGTCCGGACCGCGGACGCACCAGCGCAAGGCGCACCCCTCACCGTCCCGTCCACGGGTGTGTCGGCCCTGCTGCGCCGGTCGGGAGGCACGCCCCACCGCGCGACGCGACCCGCGTACCCGACACGGCCGGCTCCCCGACACGGCCGGCTCCCCAGCTCGTGCCGCGCGAGTCCACCCGGTCCCCCGCCGGCCCCGCGAACGACGACGGGCGCTGCGAACGACGACGGGCCCGGCCTCCGAGGAGGCCGGGCCCGTCGTCACACCGTGCGGATCAGATCGTGAAGGTGAACACCTGCGGCAGCAGCGGGTCGATGCCCACCGCGATGAACAGCAGCGTCAGGTAGGTGATCGAGCTGCGGAACACGCGCATCGGGTGCACCTGCTCCATGTGCTGGATCGCCCGGTTGTAGAGCAGGTGCGACTCGACGACGAACCAGATGCCCGCGGCCAGGGCGACCACCGTGTACAGCGGCCCCATGTTCGCCACCGGGATGAGCAGCAGCGAGCAGACCAGCGTCGCCCAGGCGTAGAGCACGACCTGCAGTCCGACGACGGTCCGGCCACGCACGACGGCGAGCATCGGGACGTCGGCGGCGTCGTAGTCGTCGCGGTACTTCATCGACAGCGGCCAGTAGTGCGGCGGCGTCCAGAGGAAGATCACCATGAAGAGGATGACGGGGGCCCACGTCAGCGAGCCGGTGACGGCCGCCCAGCCGATCAGGACCGGCATGCAGCCGGCCGAGCCGCCCCAGACGATGTTCTGCGGGGTCCGGCGCTTGAGCCAGAGCGTGTAGAGGAAGACGTAGATCAGGATCGCGGCGACACTCAGGGCGGCGGCGAGCCAGTTCACGAAGACGACGAGCACGACGGTCGACACGATGCCCAGCACCCACGAGAACACGAGTGCTTCGCGGTCGGACAGCTCGCCCGTGACCAGCGGACGGGTGCTCGTGCGCTTCATCAGGCGGTCGATGTCGCGGTCGATGTAACAGTTGAACGCGGACGCCGAGCCCGCCGACATCGCGCCGCCGAGCATCGTCCAGAACACGAGCCACAGGTCGGGCACGCCCCGCTGGGCCAGGAACATCGTCGGCGCGGTGGTGACGAGCAGGAGCTCCATCACGCGCGGCTTGGTGAGCGAGACGTACGCCCGGACCTTGCGGGACAGCATCGACCGACGAACGGTGTCTGGCCTGGTCACGGTGGCAGTCGGCAAGGGAACCTCAGTCTGTTTCGCTGCAGCTCGCACGCTCGGGTGGACGTCACCGTCGGCGTCTGGGCGTGCGTGTCCGCGGAATGGTCGCGGATCACGATCAGTTTACGCGATGGACGGCGCCACGACGATGTCCCGCCGCTCCCCAGCGGCTCCGGGACACGCCCGGACGACGACCGGTCACCGACCGGTCATCGAGGCCCGCCGGTCACCTGGGCACCTTCTGAGTGCCGGTTCACTATGCTGGAGAGGCCCTCCCGCAGCGTGCCCCGAAGACGTCGGCCGCGATCGAGCCGGTCGGCCGCCGGCAACGGCGCCGCGACGGAGCCCCGGGTGGGCACCATGTCCGTGCGATGGCACGAGCCCTCGCACATGTCGCATCAATGAAGGGTCAACATCCAAGTGGCTGAATTCACCTGGGACGCCATCGACCGGAAGGCCGTCGACACGGCCCGCGTCCTCGCCGCCGACTCTGTCGAGGCGGCCGGCAACGGTCACCCCGGCACCGCGATGAGCCTCGCGCCGCTGGCTCACCTCCTCTTCCAGAAGGTGATGCGTCGCGACCCGAGCGACTCCACGTGGATCGGTCGCGACCGCTTCATCCTGTCGGCGGGTCACGCATCGATCCTGCAGTACGTGCAGTTCTACCTGCACGGCTACGGTCTCGAGCTCGACGACCTCCAGCACCTCCGCAAGTGGGGCTCCAAGACGCCGGGTCACCCGGAGTACGGCCACACCGACGGTGTCGAGATCACCACCGGCCCGCTCGGCCAGGGCCTCGCCTCCGCCGTCGGCTTCGCCTACGCGCAGCGCTTCGAGCGCGGCCTGTTCGACCCGGAGACCCCGGCCGGTCAGTCGCCGTTCGACCACTACACCTACGTGATCGCCGGCGACGGTGACATGCAGGAAGGCGTCACGAACGAGGCCGGTTCGCTCGCGGGTCGCCAGCAGCTCGGCAACCTCATCGCGTTCTACGACTCGAACCAGATCTCGATCGAGGACGACACCGACATCGCGTTCTCCGAGGACGTCCACGCCCGCTACGAGGCGCTCGGCTGGCACGTCCAGGTCGTCGACTGGAAGAAGACCGGCGAGTACCACGAGGACGCCGAAGCACTCTTCGCCGCCGTCGAGGCCGCCAAGCAGGTCCACGACAAGCCGTCGCTCATCGTCATCAAGACGATCATCGGCTGGCCGTCGCCGACCAAGCAGAACTCCGGCAAGATCCACGGCTCCGCGCTCGGCGCCGACGAGCTCAAGGGCCTGAAGGAGGTCCTCGGCTTCGACACCGAGAAGACCTTCGACGTCTCCCCCGAGGTCCTCGACTACACCCGTGGCGCGATCGCCAAGGGTCAGGCCGAGCACGCCGAGTGGCAGAAGAGCTTCGACGCGTGGGCCGCGGCCAACGCCGACAAGAAGGCACTGTTCGACCGCGTCCAGGCCAAGCAGCTGCCCGAGGGCCTCGAAGCCGCCCTGCCGGTGTTCAGCACCGAGAAGGCCGTCTCGACCCGTGCCGCCTCCGGCAAGGTCATCAACGCCATCGCGCCGCTGATGCCCGAGTTCTGGGGTGGCTCCGCCGACCTGGCCGAGTCGAACCTCACCACGATCGAGGACGGCAAGTCCTTCGGTCCGGCCGAGGCCTCGACGAAGACCTGGACGACCGACCCGTTCGGCCGCGTGCTGCACTTCGGCATCCGCGAGCACGCGATGGGCTCGATCCTCAACGGCATCGTCCTGCACGGCAACACGCGCCCCTTCGGTGGCACGTTCCTGATCTTCAGCGACTACATGCGTCCGGCAGTCCGTCTCGCCGCGCTCATGAAGGCGCCGGCGATCTACGTCTGGACCCACGACTCCATCGCCCTCGGCGAGGACGGCCCGACGCACCAGCCGATCGAGCAGATCACCGCGCTCCGAGCGATCCCGGGTCTCGACGTCGTCCGCCCCGCGGACGCCAACGAGGTCGCGTACGCCTGGCTCGAGATGCTCAAGCACCAGGACCGCCCGGCCGGCATCGCGCTGAGCCGCCAGAACCTGCCCGTCTTCGAGCGTGGCGACGGCGACGCGTCCGGCGAGGTCTTCGCCTCGGCGAAGAACGTCGGCAAGGGCGCGTACGTCCTGGCCGAGGCGCCGAACGGCACCCCGGACGTCATCCTCATCGGCACCGGTTCCGAGGTCCAGATCGCGGTCGACGCCCGTGAGCAGCTCAAGGCCGAGGGCATCAACGCCCGGGTCGTGTCCGCTCCGTCGCTCGAGTGGTTCCACGAGCAGGACGAGGCGTACCGCGAGTCGGTCCTGCCGAAGTCCGTCAAGGCCCGCGTCTCGGTCGAGGCCGGGATCGCGATGAGCTGGCGCGACATCGTCGGAGACGCCGGCCGCAGCGTGTCGATCGAGCACTTCGGTGCCTCGGCCGACTACCAGAAGCTGTTCGAGGAGTTCGGGTTCACCACCGAGCACGTCATCTCGGCGGCCAAGGAATCGATCGCAGCAGCAGCATCCTGACCCGAACGGGCCGGGTCCGGAACGTCGGACCCGGCCCGTCGGCACGGGAGGCCCGTGGCGGCCCCGCCACGCGCCTCCCGTCCCGGGGGCACGACCCCCGCACACAGACCACGGCTCCCCGGAGTCGACGAACGAAACGAAGCAGAGAAGAAGCGAATGACTGACACCACCCCCACCGAAGACCTCTCCGCCGTCGGCGTGAGCATCTGGCTCGACGACCTGTCCCGCGAGCTCCTCGAGACCGGCCGTCTCGAGAACCTCATCGCCGACCGCAACGTCGTCGGGGTCACCACCAACCCGACGATCTTCGCGTCGGCCCTCGCCAAGGGCGAGCGCTACGACGACCAGGTCAAGGAGCTCGCCGCCGCGGGCACCGACGTCACCAACGCGATCTTCGAGATCACGACCCGCGACGTCTCCGACGCGTGCGACATCTTCACGCCGCTCTACAGCTCCACCAAGGGCTTCGACGGCCGCGTCTCCATCGAGGTCGAGCCGGGTCTCGCCCACGAGACCGCCAAGACCATCGAGCAGGCGAAGTTCCTGTTCGACAAGGTCGGCAAGGAGAACGTCCTCATCAAGATCCCGGCGACGCTCGAGGGCCTCGAGGCGATCACCGAGGTCATCGGTGCCGGCATCTCGGTCAACGTCACCCTGATCTTCTCGCTCGAGCGCTACCGCGCCGTCATCGACGCCTACCTCGGCGGTCTCGAGAAGGCCAAGGCCGCGGGCCACGACCTCTCCAAGATCCACTCGGTCGCGTCGTTCTTCGTCTCGCGCGTCGACTCCGAGATCGACAAGCGCCTCGACGCCGTCGGTTCGGACGAAGCCACCGCCCTCAAGTCGAAGGCCGGCATCGCCAACGCGCAGCTCGCCTACCAGGTCTGGACCGAGGCGTTCGCCACCGAGCGTGCCCTCGGCCTGCTCGAGTCCGGTGCGAACACGCAGCGTCCGCTCTGGGCGTCGACCGGTGTCAAGGACCCGTCGCTGCCCGACACGCTCTACGTGACCGAGCTCGCCGCCCCGAACACCGTCAACACGATGCCGGGCAAGACCCTCGAGGCCACGTTCGACCACGGTGAGGTCCACGGCGACGCCATCGCCGGCACGTTCGACGACGCGAACCAGGTCATGGACCAGCTCGCGGCCGTCGGCGTCGACTACGACGACGTCGTCGCGCTCCTCGAGAAGGAGGGCGTGGACAAGTTCAACGTCTCCTGGGGTGAGCTCGTCGACACCGTCAAGACGGCCCTCGAGAACGCCAAGTAAGAGTGACCGTCTCCATCGCCGCCAGCGGTGACGCGGCGCGGGCCATCGACACGGTGGTCCCGCGCCTCGTCACCGACCTGGTGGCGTCCGGGATCACGGCCCAGGATGCCGCTCTCTGGGGTCCGGCGGCCGAGGCCGAGGCGTCGAACCGGCTCGGCTGGGTCGAGGCGGTCTCGGTCTCGCGTCCGCTCGTCGCCGAGGTCGTGGCGCTCCGCGACCAGCTGCACAAGCAGGGCGTCGACCGGGTCGTCCTCGCGGGAATGGGCGGCTCGTCGCTCGCGCCCGAGGTCATCACCCGGACCTCCGGCGTCCCGCTGGTCGTCCTCGACTCGACCGATCCCGCGCAGGTCCGCTCGGCACTGACCGACCTCGAGCGCACCGTGCTCGTCGTGTCGTCGAAGTCGGGTTCCACCGTCGAGACCGACTCGCAGCGTCGGGTGTTCGAGCAGGCGTTCCAGGACGCCGGCATCGACCCCGCCGGGCGCATCGTCGTCGTGACGGACCCGGGCTCCGCGCTCGAGACCACCGCGCAGCAGGCCGGGTACCGCGTCTTCACGGCCGACCCGACCGTGGGCGGCCGCTACTCCGCCCTGACCGCCTTCGGGCTGGTCCCGGCCGGGCTCGCGGGTGCGGACATCGCCGAGCTCCTCGACGAGGCCGACGCGATCAGCGTGCTGCTGGCCGTCGACACCGACGAGAACCCGGGCCTCGTCCTCGGCGCCGTGCTCGGTGGCACCGCTCCCCTGCGGGACAAGATCGGCATCGTCGCGGACGGCACGCACATCCTCGGCTTCGGTGACTGGGTCGAACAGCTCATCGCCGAGTCGACGGGCAAGGACGGCCGCGGTCTCCTGCCGGTCGTGCTCGACGTCGACGCCCCCGAACTGCAGGCCGGGCTGACCGACCTGCAGGTCGTCCGACTGGTCGGGTCCCGCGAGGACGAGCGGCACGTCGCCGACGGCGAACTCGAGATCACCGGCACGCTCGGCGGTCAGTTCCTGGTCTGGGAGTACGCGGTCGCGGTCGCCGGGCGTCTGCTCGGCATCAACCCGTTCGACCAGCCCGACGTGGAGGCCGCCAAGGTCGCCGCCCGTGCGCTGCTCGACGCCCCCGCGTCCGACGAGGTCGCCTCCGCTGCCGCCTTCGAGGAGCACGGCATCGCCGTGTCCGCGACGGGTGGACTCGACGCCGGGACGACACTCGCGCAGGCCGTGTCGGGCCTCCTGGCCGGTCTCGGTCCGGACGGCTACGTCGCGCTCCACGTCTACGCGGACCGCACCGCCGGTGCCGACCTCGGGTCGCTCCGCGACCTGCTGGCAGCACGCACCGGCCGACCCGTCACCTCCGGGTACGGGCCCCGGTTCCTGCACTCCACCGGCCAGTACCACAAGGGCGGCCCCGCGAACGGCGTGTTCCTGCAGATCGTCTCCGACGAGCAGGACGACCTCGCCGTCCCCGGCCGCCCGTTCACGTTCGGCCGGCTCATCCGAGCCCAGGCCGCCGGCGACGCGAGTGTCCTCGCGGAGCACGGCCGCCCGGTGCTGACCCTGTCGACGCGGGACGTCCCCGCGGCGGTGGCGGTCATCGCGGCTGCACTCACCACCTGATTCAAAGGAGTTCACCGACATGTCACCGGTGGCGATCACCCCGGAGCACAACCCGCTCCGGCTGCCCACGGACCGTCGACTGAACCGGATCGCGGGTCCCAGCACCCTCATCATCTTCGGGGTGACGGGAGACCTCTCCCGCAAGAAGCTGATGCCCGCGGTCTACGACCTCGCGAACCGAGGGCTCCTGCCCCCGGGGTTCGCGCTGGTCGGGTTCGCTCGACGTGACTGGGAGGACCAGGACTTCTCCCAGCTCGTCCACGATGCCGTCAAGGAGCACTCGCGGACCCCGTTCGACGAGGACGTCTGGCGTCAGCTCGAACAGGGCATCCGTTTCGTCCAGGGCTCGTTCGACGACCCCGAGGCGTTCCGGCTGCTCAAGGAGACGGTCGACACGCTGGACGCCGAGCGTGGAACGCTCGGCAACCACGCCTTCTACCTCTCCATCCCGCCGAAGATGTTCCCCGTGGTCACGGAGCAGCTCAAGGTCTCCGGCCTCACCGAGAAGCGCGACGGCTCGTGGAGCCGCGTGGTGGTCGAGAAGCCGTTCGGCTCCGACCTCCGTACCGCGCGCGAGCTGAACGCCATCGTCGAGAGCGTCTTCGCTCCCGACGACGTGTTCCGCATCGACCACTACCTCGGCAAGGAGACCGTCCAGAACCTCCTGACGCTCCGGTTCGCGAACCAGATGTACGAACCCATCTGGAACTCGAACTACGTCGACCACGTGCAGATCACGATGGCCGAGGACATCGGCGTCGCCGGACGTGCCGCGTACTACGACGGCATCGGTGCGGCGCGCGACGTCATCCAGAACCACCTGCTGCAGCTCCTCGCGCTCACCGCGATGGAGGAGCCCGTCTCGTTCAAGGCCGGACACCTCCGCGCCGAGAAGGAGAAGGTGCTCTCCGCCGTCCGGCTGCCCGAGGACCTGTCCACGGCGACCAGCCGCGGGCAGTACGCCGGTGGCTGGCAGGGCGGCGAGAAGGTGCTCGGGTTCCTCGAGGAAGCGGGCATGAACCCCGAGTCCACGACCGAGACCTTCGCGGCGATCCGGCTCGACATCGCGACCCGACGGTGGCAGGGCGTGCCGTTCTACCTGCGAGCCGGCAAGCGGCTCGGACGTCGGGTGACCGAGATCGCGATCGTCTTCAAGCGCGTACCGGAGGACGTGTTCGGCATCGAGCAGTCCCCGCTCGGGCAGAACGCCCTGGTCATCCGCGTGCAGCCGGACGAGGGCGTCACGCTCCGATTCGGCTCGAAGGTCCCCGGCGTAGGGACACAGGTCCGCGACGTCACGATGGACTTCGGCTACGGCCACGCGTTCACCGAGGCCTCTCCGGAGGCCTACGAACGGCTCATCCTCGACGTGCTCCTCGGTGACCCGCCGCTGTTCCCGCGGCACCAGGAGGTCGAGCTGTCCTGGAAGATCCTCGACCCGATCGAGGAGTTCTGGCGGACACAGGGCCAGCCCGAACAGTACCGTCCCGGCACCTGGGGCCCGGCTTCGGCCGACGAGCTCCTGGCCCGCGACGGACGCACCTGGAGGCGTCCATGAAGATCGACCTGCCGAACACCACGGTCTCGAAGATCCAGAAGACCCTGGTGCACATCCGCGAGGAGGGCGGCGCCGTCGCCCTCGGCCGCGTCCTGACCCTCATCGTCTCGACCGCCCTCGGTCGTGAGGAAGAAGCGATCGAGGCGGCGAACCAGGCGTCCCGCGAACACCCGATGCGCGTCGTCATCGTGTCGAAGAACGAAGGGGACGTCGCGTCCCCGGGCCGTCTCGACGCACAGATCCGCGTCGGCAGCGACGCGGGTGCCAGCGAGGTCATCGTCCTCCGTGCGTACGGCGAGACCGCGGCGGACGAGGAGAGCCTGGTCACCGGGCTGCTCCTGCCCGATGCGCCCGTCGTCGCGTGGTGGCCGGAAGCCGCGCCGGAGAAGCCGTCGGCGTCCCCGCTCGGCCGGATCGCGCAGCGTCGCATCACGGACGCTGCAGCCCAGAAGGACCCGAACGCGGCCATCATGGCGCTGGCGGACTCCTACGCCCCGGGCGACACCGACTTCGCCTGGACCCGCCTGACCCTCTGGCGGAACCAGCTCGCCGCGGCGCTCGACCAGCCGCCGTTCGAGCCGATCACCGCGGTGGAGGTCTCCGGCGCGTTCGACAGCCCGTCGACCGTGCTGCTCGCCGCCTGGCTCGGTCTGCAGCTCAAGGTCCCCGTCGAGGTCACCACCTCACCCCGTGCCACCGGCTCGTCCGGCATCCACGGCGTGAAGCTGGTCCGCGAGTCCGGGACGATCGAGCTCGAGCGCTCCCTGGTCGACGTGGCGACGCTGTCGATGCCCGGGCAGCCGACCCACGACCTGTCGCTGCCGCGCCGGAACCTGCGCGACTGCCTGGCCGAGGAACTCCGTAGACTCGACCCGGACGTCCTCTTCGGAGACGTCGTCAAGCACGGGGTGGCCAAGCTCCGCGAACGCATCGCGGGCTGAACCCCCACGGTCCGGCCGTCCGTCCTCCCCCGTTGCCGTCCGCGGCGGGATGGCCGGACGGCCGGCCGGACCGACCCGGTCGCACCGGCCGCACCACGAACACAGGAGTCACGTGACCAACGAACGGCGGGTGCTCGTGCACCCCGACAAGCAGGCCCTCGGCGCCTCCGTCGCCGCACGCTTCCTCACGAAGCTCATCGACGTCCTCGACGAGCAGGGACGGGCCGACATCGCGATCAGCGGTGGCTCCGTCTCCACCCTCGTCCTGGCCGCGATCGGGCAGTCGCAGGCGAAGCAGAGCGTCGACTGGTCGAAGGTCCACGTCTGGTGGGTCGACGAGCGCTGGGTGCCGGAAGGCGACGCAGACCGCAACATCACCGGGACGCAGACCGACTTCCTGGACCACGTGAGCATCCCCACGGAGAACATCCACCCGATGGCGCCGTCGGACGCGGGCATCAGCATCGACGAGGCCGCCACGCAGTACGAGCGCGAACTGCTCGCCGCAGCGCCGGACTCCGCCGAGACGCCCCGGTTCGACATCACGCTGCTCGGCGTCGGACCGGACGGCCACACCGCGTCGCTGTTCCCCGAGTTCCCGCAGCTGCGCATCACCGACCGCAAGGTCGTCCCCGTCGACGACTCCCCCAAGCCGCCGGCGCAACGCCTGACGCTGACCTACCCGGTGATCAACGCCTCGCAGCGCGTCTGGGTGATCCTGTCCGGTGCCGAGAAGGCGTCCGTCCTCGGGCTCGCCCTGGCCGGCGCGGCCGTGGACGAGGTCCCCGTGGGCGGGGTGCAGGGCCGGAAGCGCACGGTCTTCTTCGTCGACCAGGACGCCGCACGCGACGTCCCGGAGAACCTCATCGCGTCGACGTACTGACGCACGGGGCGCGCGACGCGCCTGCAGACGGACGGGAGGCCCGGTACCAGCTGGTACCGGGCCTCCCGTCCGTCGTCTGGTCGCCCGCCACCGCTGCTCGACGCCGAACGGCCGCGAACGGCAGAGGCCCCCACACCATCCGGTGTGGGGGCCTCCGCCGTGTTCTCAGTCTGGTGCCGCGGCTTACTTGGCCGCGGTGCCGCGTCGCTGACGCAGCTGCTGGAGCGCGTCCTCGAGCAGCTGTGCTGCCTCTTCCTCGGTCCGCCGTTCCTTCACGTAGGCGAGGTGCGTCTTGTAGGGCTCGGTCTTCGCGACCTGCGGCGGGTTCTCCTTGTCGCGACCGGCCGGCAGACCCGTGGACGGCGAATCGACCGTCTCGGGGATCTCTTCGTCGGGCAGGCTCGCGGCGAAGTACCGCACGACCTCGTTGCCCATCGCGTCCCAGTAGGAGATCGCGACGCGCTCGGCCTGGACCCCGCGGTCCTGTTCGCCCATCGGGCCCGCGCCGACGCGCGAACCGCGGATAGCGCTTCCTCCGGATGCCATGTCAGCTCCCTGCCGTGAACTTGTTGATGAGACCGAGCACGATGATGCTGGAGATCCAGAGGAGCCCGAGGATCACCGTGATGCGGTTCAGGTTGCGCTCGGCGACGCCGGATGCCCCGAGGTTGCTCGTCACACCACCGCCGAACATGTCGGAGAGGCCGCCACCGCGGCCCTTGTGCAGGAGGATGAGGAGCGTGAGCAGGAGGCTCGTGATCGCGAGCAGGACCTGCAGCACGACGGAGAGTATCGCCACGACGTACCTTTCGTGTCAGTCAGCCATCCGAGTATACCGGTCGCGCGGAGCGCGCTCGGGACCCGGGCTGGTTGGGCGGTGCGGGAGTTACACGGCACGAGGCGCGACGGGCGGTGCCCGTCGCGCCTCGGCGGTGCGTGGTCTAGAGACCGACGTGCTGCTGGAACCGCGCGATGGCGGCGAACTCCTGCACGTCGAGGGACGCGCCGCCGACGAGCGCGCCGTCGACGTCGGGCTCGCGGAGGAAGCCGGCGATGTTGCCCGACTTCACCGAACCGCCGTACAGGATGCGCGTGTCGACGGCCGCCTGGTCACCCCAGGCAGCGGCGATCCCGCGACGCAACGCGGCACACTCGTCCTGCGCCTGCTCGGCCGTGGCGGCCTGGCCGGAGCCGATCGCCCAGACCGGTTCGTACGCGACGACGATCTCGGACGGCTGCACCGCCCCGAGGACGACCTGCAGCTGCTCGACCGGCACGACGCCGGCTCCGCGCTGCTCGCGCTGTTCGCCGGTCTCGCCGACGCACACGACCGGGACCAGACCGTGCTTCACGGCAGCAGCGGTCTTCGCGGCGACGATCTCGTCGGTCTCACCGTGCATGGTGCGACGCTCGGAGTGTCCGACGATGACGTACTTCGCGTCGAGTGCGGCGAGGAAGGCCCCCGAGATGTCCCCGGTGTAGGCACCGGAGTCGTACTGCGACAGGTCCTGGGCGCCGAACGCCAGCGACAGCTTGTCCGCCGAGATCAGCGTCTGCACGCTGCGCAGGTCGGTGAAGGGCGGGAAGACGGCGACCTCGACGTCGGCGTGGTCGTGCCGGGCGTCCTTGAGGGTCCACGCGAGCTTCTGGACCGTGGCGATGGCCTGGAGGTGGTCCAGGTTCATCTTCCAATTACCAGCGATGAGCGGCGTGCGGGTCATGCGGACCATCCGAGGGCTTCGAGGCCGGGAAGCGACTTGCCCTCGAGGAACTCGAGGCTCGCCCCACCACCGGTGGAGATGTGGCCGAACTGGTCGTCGGTGAAGCCGAGCGACCGGACCGCGGCGGCGGAGTCGCCACCACCGACCACGCCGAGGCCGTCGACCTCGGTCAGTGCCTGGGCGACGGTCTTCGTGCCGGCGGCGAAGGCCGGGAACTCGAACACGCCCATCGGCCCGTTCCAGAACACCGTCTTCGAGGCGGCGACCGCACGGGCGAACCGCTCGGCCGTCTCGGGCCCGATGTCCAGGCCGATGCCGTCCGTGCCGAACGCGGAGGACTCGATGGCGTCCGCGGCGACCGTCTCGTGCTCGGCGTCCGCGGCGAACCCGGAGGCCACCACGACGTCGGTCGGCAGGTCGATCGTCACGCCGAGCTCGGTCGCCCGCGACAGGTACTCGCGCACGGTGTCGAGCTGGTCCTGCTCGAGCAGCGACTTCGCCACCCCGTGGCCCTGGGCCGCGAGGAAGGTGAAGAGCATGCCGCCACCGATGCAGATCGTGTCGACCCGCGGCAGGAGGTGGTCGATGACGCCGAGCTTGTCGCTGACCTTCGACCCGCCGAGGACGACCGTGTACGGCCGCTCCGGGTCCTTGGTCAGGCGCTCGAGCACGGTCAGTTCCTGCTCGATGAGCTGACCGGCGGCGCTCGGGAGCGCCGATGCCAGCTCGTACACGGAGGCCTGCTTGCGGTGCACGACGCCGAAGCCGTCGGAGACGAAGGCGTCCCCGAGCGCGGCGATGCGCTCCGCGAAGGCCGTGCGCTCGGCGGCGTCCTTCGAGGTCTCCTCCGGGTTGAAGCGGAGGTTCTCGAGCAGCAGGACGTCACCGTCCTCGAGGGCCTCGGCAGCCGCGGTCGCTTCGTCGCCGACGGTCTCGTCGACGAAGGTGACCGGCTTGCCGAGCAGCTCGGACAGCCGCTGGGCGACGGGCGCGAGCGAGTACTCGGGCTTCCGTTCGCCGTCGGGCCGGCCGAGGTGGGACACCACGACCACGCGCGCGCCAGCGGTGATCAGGGTGTTCAGGGTGGTGAGCGACGCCCGCACGCGGCCGTCGTCCGTGATCGTGCCGTCCTTGAGCGGGACGTTCAGGTCACAGCGGACGATGACACGCTTGCCGGCGAGGTCGCCGAGGTCCTCGAGGGTGCGGAGAGCCATCAGGTCAGAGCTTCTCGCCCACGAACTCGGTCAGGTCGACCAGGCGGTTCGAGTAGCCCCACTCGTTGTCGTACCACGAGGTGATCTTGACGAGGTTGCCCATGACCTTGGTCAGCCCGGAGTCGTAGATCGAGGAGTGCGGGTCCGTCGTGATGTCGGTCGACACCAGCGGGTCCTCGCTGTAGAGCAGGATGCCCTTCATCGGGCCCTCGGCGGCGGCCTTGTAGGCGGCGTTGATCTCGTCGACGGTGACGTCCGACTTCGTCTCGAGGGTGAGGTCGGTGATCGAACCGGTCGGGACCGGGACGCGCAGCGCGAAGCCGTCGAGCTTGCCGGCGAGCTCCGGCATCACCAGGCCGATGGCCTTGGCGGCACCGGTCGAGGTCGGGACGATGTTCAGCGCGGCCGCACGGGCACGACGCGGGTCCTTGTGCGGGCCGTCCTGGAGGTTCTGGTCGGCGGTGTAGGCGTGGACCGTGGTCATGAGACCGCGCTCGATGCCGAACGCGTCGTGGAACACCTTGGCGAGCGGCGCGAGGCTGTTCGTGGTGCACGAGGCGTTCGAGATGATGTGGTGGTTCGCGGCGTCGTAGGTGTCCTCGTTCACGCCGAGCACGATGGTGACGTCGTCACCGGTGGCCGGGGCGGAGATGATGACCTTCTTGGCGCCGGCGTCGATGTGCTTCTGCGCATCGGCGGCCTTGGTGAAGAAGCCGGTGGACTCGATGACGATGTCGACGCCCAGCTCGCCCCAGGGCAGGTTGGCGGGGTCGCGCTCCGCGAGGACCTTGATGGGCTTGCCGTCGACGACGATGTTGTCGCCGTCGAGCTCGACCGAGACGCCGAGGCGACCCGTGATCGAGTCGAACTTGAGCAGGTTCGCGAGTGCGGCGTTGTCGGTGAGGTCGTTCACCGCCACGATCTCGAGGTCGCTGCCCTTGGCCAGAGCGGCGCGGAAGAAGTTACGGCCGATCCGGCCGAAGCCGTTGATGCCGATCTTGACGGTCAATGGATCTCCTGTTGGGTGTGGAGCGCCTCGGGAGACGCTGCTTTTTCGGAGTGTGGAGGCGTCGTCATCGACGACGGCCGACCCACGCACGTGGACGATACGCCCCGTGACGTCGCCGTACCGACCCTAGCAGCCGGACCCCCGCGGACCGCCTGCATGACGCCGTCACGGGGACGGGTCGGGTGCGGCGACCACGGGGGTCCGGCGGCCGGTCAGCGAGCTGCCCGGCGGAGGGTGAGACCGGCGCAGGGTGCGACCGCCGCTGTGCTCAGGCGCCCTCAAGCTCTTCCGGCACGCTGGCCTCGGTCCCGGGGATGCCGAGGTCGCTGGCGCGCTTGTCGGCCATCGCGAGCAGGCGGCGGATGCGCCCGGCGATCGCGTCCTTCGTCATGGGCGGGTCGGCGTGCTGGCCGAGCTCGTCGAGCGAGGCGTCGCGGTGCTCGAGGCGCAGGGCTCCGGCGTACTGCAGGTGGTCGGGGACCTCGTCGCCGAGGATCTCCAGGGCACGTTCGACCCGGGCGCACGCCGCGACGGCGGCCTGCGCGGAACGACGGAGGTTCGCGTCGTCGAAGTTCACCAGGCGGTTGGCCGTGGCACGGACCTCGCGGCGCTGGCGCATCTCCTCCCAGTCGGCGGTCGTGCGGGCGGCGCCCATCGCGGTGAGCATCTGACCGATCGCCTCGCCGTCGCGGATCACGACGCGGTGCACGCCGCGGACCTCGCGGCCCTTCGCGGCGATGCCGAGGCGCGACGCTGCTCCGACGAGGGCCATCGCGGCCTCGTTGCCGGGGCACGTGACCTCGAGTGCCGCGGCACGGCCCGGGTCGGTCAGGGTGCCGGACGCCAGGAACGCACCGCGCCAGATGGCTGCGAGGTCCTCGCGGTTGCCGGTGGTCAGGCGGTTGGGGAGGCCCCGCACCGGTCGGCGTCGGGCGTCCATCAGGCCGGTCTGGCGGGCGAGCGTCTCGCCGGCCTCGAGCACACGCACGAGGTAGCGGGTCCCGCGACGCGAGGACGCGGTGGACCCGACGGAGGCCTCGCTGCGGACGCCGTAGAGCTCGGCGAGGTCCTTGCGGACGCGGTGCACGATGATCCGGGTGTCGAGCTCGACCTCGACCGCGATGCGGCCGGAGATGACGTGCAGGCCCCCGGCGAAGCGCAGGACGGTCGCGAGTTCGGCGGCGCGGACCGTGTTCCGGTTGACGACGACCCTGGCCAGCTCGTCCTTCACCTCGGCAGTCAACGGCACGGCATCATTCCTTACGTTCTTCGGGGTGGGGCTCTGCGGTCCCGGGGCGCACACGTGTGGAGGCGGCCGGTGGGACGGTCACTCCCGGCCGAGATCTCGGTTCTTCACACGCACGGCGACGTTGGGCATCCCGCGGAGCAGGTTCGCCAACTCGGCGACGATGGCGACCGAACGGTGCTTGCCGCCGGTACAGCCGATGGCGATCGTAGCGTGTCTTTTGTTCTCGCGCTGGTACCCCTCGAAGACCGGCTCCAGGACGGAGGCGTAGCGGTCGACGAACGGACGGGCCCCGGACTGCTCCATGACGTAGTCCGAGACGGGCTTGTCGAGGCCCGTGTGCGCCCGGAGTTCCGGCACCCAGTAGGGGTTCGGGATGAACCGCACGTCGGCCACCATGTCGGCGTCGGTGGGCAGTCCGTACTTGAACCCGAAGCTCATCAGCGTCACCTGGACCCCGACGAACCGGTCCTCGGCGAACCGCTCGGTGACGGCGTTCGCGAGCTGGTGGATGTTCAGGTCGGAGGTGTCGATGATCAGGTCGGACGCCTCGCGCAGCCCGAGCAACCGGGTGCGTTCCCGGGCGATGCCGTCGAGCAGCGTGTCCTCGCCCTGCAGCGGGTGTGGGCGACGGACCTGCTCGAACCGCCGCACCAGGACCTGGTCGGTGGCCTCGAGGAACAGCACCCGGACCCGGGCGCTCGTGCTCTCGCGCAGGGACTGCACGGCGCGCTCCGGGTCGGTGAAGAACCGCCCACCGCGGACGTCGACGACCGTCGCGATCTTCGGGATCGACTCCCCCGCGCGGTCCGCCAGGTCGGTGAGCGGCCCGAGCATCTGGGTCGGCAGGTTGTCGACGACGTACCAGCCGAGGTCCTCGAGCGCCTTGCCGACCGTCGACCGCCCCGCACCGGACATGCCCGTCACGATCAGGACGTCGTGCTGTTGCTGCGAGGTGGTGTCGGTCATCTGCGAAGGGGCTCCATCGTGGTGTGGCCGGGCGGGTCGCCCGTCGGAGCCGGGCGCGGCGCGCTCGGCATGGGTGGGCCCGCGGACCCTCGGGCTGTCCGCCCTGGGTCCGCGTCCAGGCTACCGTCCGACCGGGAGGCCCGTGCCGGGGTCACGCAGGCCGGTGCGGACCGTCCGGGGTCGTCTCGGGGACGCGCACCGGGCCTCCCGGCTGTGGCGCGCTGGACGGTGCCGACGCGCTGGCCGGTTCCGGAACACTGGCCGGTTCGGGAGCACTGGCCGGTTCGGGTGCGCTGGCCGACTCGGGGGCACTGACGGGCACGGTCGTGAGCTTCCGGACCACCGCGGCCGCGGTCGCCGGTCCGACGCCGGGGACCTCGGCGACCTCCTCCGCCGTCGCCTGCCGGAGCCGGGCGACGGAACCGAAGTGCTTGAGCAGCGCCGAGACCCGGTTCGGCCCGAGTCCGGGGATCTCGGACAGCTGCGAGCGGACGTCGCGCTTCCGCCGGGTGCGCTGGTGCGTGATCGCGAACCGGTGTGCCTCGTCGCGGAGGCGTTGGATGAGGAACAGCGCCTCGGAGTTGCGCGGCAGGATCACCGGGAAGTCGTCGTCCGGAAGCCACAGCTCTTCCAGCCGCTTCGCGATGCCGACCAGGGCGATGTCGCGGACCCCGGCTTCGTCGAGGGCCCGCTTCGCCGCCGCGACCTGCGGTTGCCCACCGTCGACGACGAGCAGCTGCGGGCGGTACGCGAACCGCTTCGAGGGCTTCGTGCCCTCGACCACGCCGTCGGCCGTGACGTCCGGGACGTCCGGCACGGCCGCGTCCTCGTCGAGCCGGGCCAGGCGGCGCGTGAGCACCTGGTACATGCTGTCGGTGTCGTCGGTGGTCTCGGCGATCGTGTAGCGGCGGTACTGGTCCTTGCGCGGCAGGCCGTCCTCGAACACGACCATCGACGCGACGACGTTCGTGCCCTGCAGATGCGAGATGTCGTAGCACTCCATCCGCAGCGGAGCCTCGGACATGCCCAGTGCCTCCTGGATGTCCGCCAACGCCGCCGCACGTGTCGTGTAGTCGGCCGACCGCTTGGTCTTGTAGAGCATCAGCGCCTGCTGGGCGTTCTGCGACGCGGTCCGGGCCAGGCCCGCGCGGTCACCCCGCTGCGCGGTGCTGAGCTTCGTGCCACGGCCACCACGGCGGTCGCTGAGCCACTGCTGGAGGGCGTCGGCGTCGTCCGGCAGCACCGGCACCACGACCTCTCGCGGCGGTCCGTCGTTCGCCACACCCGGAGTCGGGTCGGCGCTCGCCTGCATGAGCAGTGCGCCGTCGGCACCGGTCGACAGCCCGTCGTCGGCGTAGACACCCTGCACGATCTGCTCGACGAGGTCGCCCGTGCTGATGTCGAGCTCCTTGTCGACGACCCAGCCGCGGACACCACGGATGCGCCCGCCCCGGACCGAGAACAGCTGCACGGCCGCGGCGAGCTCGTCCTCGGCGATGCCGAACAGGTCGAGGTCGACCGAGTCCTTGAGCACCACGGCGGACTTCTCGAGGACCGCTTCGAGCGCCTCGACCTGGTCACGGAAGCGCGCGGCCTGCTCGTACTGCATGGCGTCCGCCGACGCTGCCATCCGCTGCCGGAGCTGGGTGATGACGCGGCGGTCGTAGCTGCCCATGAAGCGGACGAACTCCTCGACGAGCGCGCGGTGCTCCTCGATGGTCACGCGCTGCGAGCAGGGACCGCCGCACTTGCCGATCTGCCCGGGGAAGCAGGGCTTACCGGTCTGCATGGCCCGCTTGTACGAGGACTCCGAGCAGGTGCGGATCGGGAAGACCTTGATCATCAGGTCGATCGTGTCGTGCACCGCCCAGATCTTCGGGTACGGGCCGAAGTACTTGGCGCCCTTGATCTTCCGGTTCCGGGTCACCATCACGCGGGGTGCCTCGTCCGCCATCGTGATCGCCATGTACGGGTAGGACTTGTCGTCCCGGAACTTGACGTTGAACGGCGGATCGAACTCCTTGATCCACGTGTACTCGAGCTGCAGCGCTTCGATCTCGGACCCGACGGTGGTCCACTCGACGCTCTTCGCCGTCAGGACCATCCGCCGGGTGCGTTCGTGCAGGGTCGGCAGCGGTGCGAAGTAGTTGCTCAGGCGGGCGCGGAGGTTCTTCGCCTTGCCGACGTAGAGCACCCGACCGTTGCCGTCACGCCATCGGTAGACGCCCGGGTCGGTCGGGATCTCCCCCGCCTTCGGCCGCCAGGAGACGGTGTCGGCCACCTAGCGAGCCCCTGCCTTCTCTGCACCTGCTCGCCGTGCGCCGACCGACCGCTGCTTGCCCACGCGGGCGTCCTGCGCCTCGAGGATCTCGCGGAGGAAGACACCGGTGTGGCTCTCCGGGACGTCGGCGACGTGCTCCGGCGTGCCCGTCGCGAGCACCGTGCCACCACCGGAACCACCCTCGGGACCCATGTCGATGACCCAGTCGGCCGACTTGATGACGTCGAGGTTGTGCTCGATCGTGATGACGGTGTTGCCCTTGTCGACCAGCGACTGCAGCACGAGGAGGAGCTTCCGGACGTCCTCGAAGTGCAGACCCGTGGTCGGCTCGTCGAGCACGTACACGGTGCGGCCGTTCGAGCGACGCTGCAGCTCGGTCGCGAGCTTGACGCGCTGCGCCTCGCCACCTGACAGGGTCGTCGCGCTCTGCCCGAGTCGGACGTAGCCCAGGCCGACGTCGACCAGGGTCGCCATGTACCGGTGGATCGCGGAGATCGGCTCGAAGAACTCGGCCGCCTCGCTGATCGGCATGTCCAGGACCTCGGAGATGCTCTTGCCCTTGTAGTGGACCTGCAGCGTCTCGCGGTTGTACCGGGCACCACCGCAGACCTCGCACGCGACGTAGACGTCGGGCAGGAAGTTCATCTCGATCTTGATCGTGCCGTCACCGGAGCAGTTCTCGCATCGCCCGCCCTTGACGTTGAAGCTGAAGCGACCGGGCTGGTAGCCGCGGGTCTTCGCCTCTTGCGTCTCGGCGAAGAGCTGCCGGATGCGGTCGAATACGCCGGTGTAGGTCGCCGGGTTCGAGCGCGGGGTGCGGCCGATCGGTGCCTGGTCGACGTGCACGACCTTGTCGAGCTGGTCCAGGCCCTTCACCCGCGTGTGCTTGCCGGCGATGTGCCGGGCACCGTTGAGCTGGTTGGCGAGCACCTTGTAGAGGATGTCGTTGACCAGGGTGGACTTGCCGGAACCGCTGACTCCGGTGACCGCCGTGAACACGCCGAGCGGGAAGTCGACGTCCACGTCCTTGAGGTTGTTCGCCCGGGCACCCTGCACGGTGATGACTCGCTTGCGGTTCACCTTGCGGCGCTCGGACGGCATCTCGATCGAGCGGCGACCAGCCAGGTAGTCGCCCGTGATCGACTCGCGGTTCTCGATCATGTCGGCGTACGAACCGGAGTGCACGACCTTGCCGCCGTTGACGCCGGCACCGGGTCCGATGTCGACGACCCAGTCGGCGGTGCGGATGGTGTCCTCGTCGTGCTCGACGACGATGAGCGTGTTGCCGAGTTCCTTGAGCTTGACCAGGGTGTCGATCAGACGGCGGTTGTCGCGCTGGTGCAGACCGATGCTCGGTTCGTCGAGGACGTAGAGCACACCGGTCAGGCCGGAGCCGATCTGCGTCGCCAGACGGATGCGCTGCGCTTCACCGCCGGAGAGCCCACCGGCGCCACGCGCCAGGGTCAGGTAGTTGAGGCCGACCTCGAGCAGGAACTCGAGACGCGCCCGGATCTCGCGCAGGACCGCCGCGGCGATGTGCGCCTCGCGCTTGGTCAGGGCGATGTCCGCCATGAACGCGTAGGCCTCGTCGAGGGCCATGCTCGTGACGTCAGCGATGCTGCGACCGTCGACGGTCACGCCGAGCACCTCGGGCTTGAGGCGGGTGCCGTCGCAGACCGGGCAGGGGACCTCGCGCAGGTAGCCCTGGAAGCGCTGGCGCTGCGAGTCGGTCTCGGCCTCGGCGAACTTGCGCTCGATGTAGGGCATGACACCCTCGAACCCGCTCGTGTACCGCATCTCGCGGCCGAAGCGGTTCCGCCAGGACACCGAGACCTCGAAGTCCTTGCCGGTCAGGATCGCGGCCTGCACCGACGCGGGCAGCTGGCTCCACGGGGTGTCCATCCGGAAGCCGAGCTCCTTGCCGAGACCGGCGAGCAGCTTCTCGAAGTACGAGTACAGGCCGCTGGTACCGGTCCAGGGCAGCAGCACGCCGTCCTTCAGCGAGGCCTCGGGGTCACCGAGCACCAGGTCCGGGTCGACCGACATCCGGGTACCGAGACCGGAGCACTCCGGGCAGGCGCCGAACGGGGCGTTGAACGAGAACGTCCGCGGCTCGATCTCGGTCAGGGCCAGCGGGTGGTTGTTCGGGCAGGACAGGTTCTCGGAGTACGTCCGGACCGCGCCGGGCCCCTCGTGGTCCACGAGGTCGATCGCCACGGTGCCGTCCGTCAGGCGCAGGGCCGTCTCGAGCGAATCGGTCAGGCGTCCCAGGATGTCGTCGCTGGCGACCAGGCGGTCGACGATGACGGAGATGTCGTGCTTGACCTGCTTCTTCAGCGTCGGCGGGCTGCTCAGCTGGATCCGCTCGCCGTCGACGATGGCGCGCGAGTAGCCGGAGGCCGCGAGCTCCTGGAAGAGGTCGACGAACTCGCCCTTCTTCTTCGACACGATCGGCGCGAGCACCTGGAAGCGGGTGCCGCTCTCCTGCGTCATCAGCTGGTCGGCGATCTGCTGCACGCTCTGCTTGCTGATCACTTCACCGCAGACGGGGCAGTGCGGGATGCCGATGCGCGCCCAGAGCAGACGCATGTAGTCGTAGACCTCGGTGATGGTGCCCACCGTGGACCGCGGGTTGCGGTTCGTCGACTTCTGGTCGATCGACACCGCCGGCGACAGGCCCTCGATGAAGTCGACGTCGGGGCGGTCGACCTGGCCGAGGAACTGCCGGGCGTACGCCGACAGGGACTCGACGTAGCGCCGCTGGCCCTCGGCGAAGATCGTGTCGAACGCCAGCGAGGACTTGCCCGAGCCGGACAGCCCGGTGAACACGACGAGCGAGTCACGTGGGATCTCGAGGTCGACGTCCCGGAGGTTGTGGACGCGCGCGCCACGGACGCTGAGCGTCGACGTGTCGTGCGGGGCCGTCCCGCCGGGCAGGTGCAGGTCCGACGGCTCGTCGAAGTCGTCCGGGCCGGACGTGGCGGTTCCGCGGTCAGAGGTGATGGTCATCGCAGACGATTCTACGAAGCCGGTCCGACAAACGCCCGCCGAGTCGGCTCAGTCGAGTGCGTCCAGAGCGAACGTGACGCCGGAGGCACGCTCGCTGGCGGTCCAGAGCCGCGCCGCCTCGAGCCGGTCGTGCGCCCGCGGTTCCGCCGGCACCACCATTGCGCGTCCGCGGAGCTGGAACCAGCCGTCCGGCCCCCAGTACTCGCCGGAGCGGACGTCGTCGGCGACCGAGGCGTGCACGAGCGGGACCGCGCCGGCGTCCTTCCCCTGCGCGACCAACCGCTGACCGGGCCCGATCCACGACGGGTCGGATCGTGACGACTCCGTTCGCGACGACCCGACACGCGACTGCGCTCCCGCCGCCTGGGTCAGCGACTCGAGCGCGAGCCCCGGGTGTGCGACGACGCTCGACACCGCGGACCCGGCGTCCGCCAGACGCTGGGCGAGCTCGAACCCGAACAGCATCACCGCGAGCTTGCTCCGGGCGTACTGCCGGTAGCCGTTGTAGTACCCCGCGCCGAGCGGGTCGTTGCGGTCGAGGGTCGCCCAGCGGTGCGAGATCGAGCCGAGGTGGACGACCCGCCCACCGGTGGCCTGCAGCATCGGCAGCACCAGGCCGGTCCAGGCGAAGTGGCCGAGGTGGTTCGTGCCGATCTGCAGCTCGTGGCCCTGCGCGGTGGACTGCCGCTCGCGCGACCCGACCACTCCGGCGTTGTTGAGGACGGCGTGCACGGGCCCCATCGTGGCCAGGGTGTCGGCCGCCGCACGGACCGAGTCGAGGTCGGCCAGGTCGAGGTGGACGTGCTCGAGCACCGCGTCGAGGACCACGGAGCGGATGCGGCGCTCGGCTGCCACGGCCTTCTCGGGGTTGCGGGTCGCCAGGACCACCCGGTGCCCGGCTGCGGCGAGCTGCTGGGCGGCCTGGTACCCGAGACCGGCGCTGGCGCCCGTGACGACGACGGTCCGCCGACCGGCACCAGTGCCGGGGTCAGACGACATGGCCGGCCGACTCCATCTGCCGCAGTGCCTTCTTCAGGTCCTGCACCTCGTCACGCAGTCGGGCCGCCAACTCGAACTTCAGTTCGGCCGCCGCCTGCAGCATCTGGTCGTTGAGGTCGGCGATCGTGGCCTCGAGCTGCGTCGCGCCCTCACCGGCGATCCCCTCGCGGCGCAGCGACGGCGTCGGAGCGCGGCGGCCGTCACGGACACCACCCCCGCGGCGCTCGAGGAGTTCGCGGGTGTCGTCGCTCTCGCGGTTGAGGACCTCGGTGATGTCGGCGATCTTCTTGCGCAGCGGCTGCGGGTCGATGCCGTGCTCGAGGTTGTACGCCACCTGCTTCTCGCGGCGGCGATCGGTCTCCTCGATGGCCTGCTTCATGGAGTCGGTCATCTTGTCGGCGTACATCAAGACCTGACCCGACACGTTGCGCGCGGCACGACCGATCGTCTGGATGAGCGAGGTCGACGACCGGAGGAAGCCTTCCTTGTCGGCGTCGAGGATCGCGACGAGCGAGACCTCGGGTAGGTCGAGGCCCTCACGCAGCAGGTTGATGCCGATGAGCACGTCGTAGACGCCCTGGCGCAGCTCGGTGAGCAGCTCCACGCGCTTCAGGGTGTCGACGTCCGAGTGCAGGTAGCGCACCCGGACCCCGGCGTTGCCGAGGAAGTCGGTGAGCTCTTCGGCCATGCGCTTGGTCAGTGTGGTGACGAGCACGCGCTCGTTCTTCTCCGAGCGCTGCTTGATCTCCTCGAGCAGGTCGTCGATCTGGCCGTCGCTCGGCTTGATGATGATCTCGGGGTCGATGAGGCCCGTCGGGCGGATGATCTGCTCGACGACGCTGTCCGTGATGCCGAGCTCGTACTTGCCGGGCGTCGCCGACAGGAAGACCTTCTGCCCGACGCGGTCGAGGAACTCCTCCCACTTCAGCGGGCGGTTGTCCATCGCGCTCGGCAGCCGGAAGCCGTGCTCCACCAGGGTGCGCTTCCGGGAGGCGTCGCCCTCGTACATCGCACCGATCTGCGGCACCGTGACGTGCGACTCGTCGATGACCAGGAGGAAGTCCTCCGGGAAGTAGTCGATGAGGCAGTGCGGGGCTTCGCCGGGGCCGCGGCCCTCCATGTGGCGGGAGTAGTTCTCGATGCCCGAGCAGAAGCCGATCTGCTCCATCATCTCGATGTCGAAGGTGGTGCGCATCCGGAGCCGCTGGGCCTCGAGCAGCTTGCCCTGGCCCTCGAGCTCGGCGAGTCGCTCGGCCAGCTCGTGCTTGATCGAGGTGATCGCCCGGTGCATGACGTCGGTGTCCGCGACGTAGTGGGACGCCGGGAAGATCGAGACGGCGGGCAGGTCGTCGATGACGTTGC
Source organism: Curtobacterium sp. APC 4022 (assembly GCF_030407555.1). Lineage (NCBI taxonomy): Bacteria > Bacillati > Actinomycetota > Actinomycetes > Micrococcales > Microbacteriaceae > Curtobacterium > Curtobacterium sp. APC 4022. The sequence continues at coordinate 57,246 of NZ_JASDDD010000008.1, read as the reverse complement.
CGGTCAGCGGGTGCAGCGAGGACAGCGCTTCGATCTCGTCACCGAACATCTCGATGCGGATCGCGTGCTCTTCGTACATCGGGATGATCTCGAGCGTGTCGCCGCGGACCCGGAAGGTGCCGCGGGCGAAGTCGACGTCGTTGCGCTGGTACTGCATGCTGACGAACTTCCGCACGAGCTGGTCGCGGGAGATGTTCTGCCCGATGTGCAGCGCGACCGAGGCGTTCATGTACTGCTCGGGCGTGCCGAGGCCGTAGATGCAGGACACGGTCGACACCACGACGGTGTCACGGCGGCTGAGCAGGGAGTTCGTCGTCGAGTGCCGCAGACGCTCGACCTCGGCGTTGACGGACGAGTCCTTCTCGATGAAGGTGTCCGTCTGCGGGACGTAGGCCTCGGGCTGGTAGTAGTCGTAGTACGAGACGAAGTACTCGATGGCGTTGTTCGGCATCAGGCCGCGGAACTCATTGGCGAGCTGCGCCGCCAGCGTCTTGTTGTGCGCGAGCACCAGCGTCGGCCGCTGCACCTGTTCGATCAGCCACGCGGTGGTCGCCGACTTGCCGGTACCGGTCGCACCGAGCAGCACGACGTCGGTCTCACCCGCGTTGATGCGCCCGGCGAGTTCGGCGATGGCCGCGGGCTGGTCCCCACTCGGCATGTACTCGCTGATGACCTCGAACGGTCGGATGGCACGCGTGGGCTCTACGGCAACTCCCATGGAGCCAACAGTAGGCGCGGCCGCTGACATCGGAGTGCTCTGCTCGCCCTCGGCGTACTGTCAGCCGATAGCGGACGCAGAGACACCTGATCGGAACCGGTCGTAGCCTCCGAGCCGTTCAGCAACCCGACCGAAGAGGCCCCATGACCACGGCCCCCGCTGCAGCACCAGCGACGGGCACCCCGTTCCGCGGACGCATCCGCGGGCGGGTGCTCCTGCTCCTCTGCTGCATGTACGCCATCTCGTACATGGACCGTACGAACATCTCGACCGCCCTCCCCCACATCACCGACGAGTTCGGCCTCAGCGACACCGATGCCGGGTTCATCGTCTCGGCGTTCGCACTGCCGTACGCCCTGCTGCAGGTGTTCGGCGGCACCATCAGCGAACGCTTCGGCCCGCGCCGCGCACTGTTCGTCATCACCGTCGTCTGGGGTGTCGCCACGCTCTGGACCGGACTGGCCACGGGCTTCTGGACGCTCTTCGCGGCGCGGCTGCTGCTCGGCATCAGCGAAGCCGCGGCGTTCCCCTCCGCCACCCAGGCGATGAGCCGCTGGATCCCCCGCGACCGCAACGGCTTCGCACAGGGTGTGGTCCACTCCGCCGCGCGGCTCGGCAACGCCCTCGCACCGCTCGTCGTCGCTTACTTCATCGCGATCAGCGGCTGGCGCCTGGCGTTCTTCGCCACCGCCGTGCTCTCCGTGGCCTGGGGCATCACCTGGTTCGTCCTGTTCCGCGACCGCCCCGAGGACGCCCGCGGGATCACGAAGGCCGAACTCGCCGAACTGCCACCGGTCGAGACCCGCGCCACCCGCCCGCCGGTGCCCTGGCGCGCCCTGGCGAGGCAGATCCTGCCGGTGTCCTTCGTCGACTTCGGGTACGGGTGGACCCTCTGGGTGTTCCTCACCTGGATCCCGACGTTCCTCAGCGACCAGTACGACCTCGAGATCAGCGCCTTCGCCTGGTTCACGACCGCCGTCCTCCTGGCCGGGGTCGTCGGCGACACGGTCGGCGGGCTGCTCAGCGACCGGATCATCCACCGGGGCGGTGACCCGCGGCACGCACGACGCCTGGTCCTGGTGATCGGGCTCGGTGGGTCGCTGGTCTGCCTGCTCCCGCTCGTCGTCGTCGGGCAGAGCCTGACCGTCGCGACCGTGTCACTCGCCCTGTCGTTCTTCTTCCTCGAGCTCTGCAACGCGAACCTGTGGGCGATCCCGATGGACGTCGCCCCGCAGTGGTCCGGCACGGCATCCGGGTTCATGAACACCGGGTTCGGCGTCGCCGGCGTCGTCTCCCCCATCGTGTTCGGCGTCCTCATCGACGCCTCCGGATGGCAGCTGCCGTTCGGGATCTCGTGCGCGCTGCTCGCGGGTGCCGCGGTGGTCGCGTGGGTCATGAAGCCGCAGCGCCTCACCGTGACCGACGGCTTGCTCGAGGTGGGCGTCCCCGCGGTCGAGCGCGACGCCACGCAGTAGCGTCCGGCGGTCACCGATCCGTCCGACGCGGGGCGGGCCTCCAGTCCGGGAGGCGCGCCCCACGTCGGTCCGCACCGACCGTCGTCAGGCGCGCACCCGCCGCGCCCGCGACGGCCGACCGGTCAGCGGCACGCTGAGCGGCGTCCAGCGGAACGCCTCCGTCACCGCGACCGACAGCACGAGCACGAGCACGTACGTGACGAGCGTCAGCCACGGCTTCGGCACCGCCGACTCGAGCCAGTTGTCGCCGTACAGCAGGACCCAGATCATGAACGGGTGGCTGAGGAAGATGCCGAACGACCGGTCCGAGCCGTAGTCGACGACCCGCGCCAGGGCGGAGCCGGCCCGGCGGCGGTCCGCCCAGGCCGCACCGATCGCCAGGAACCCGACGAAGACGGCGGTGCTCCAGAGCACCTGCACGGGCTGCAGCGGGGTGCCGGCGGCGTACAGCGACTGGCCGAGGCCGACCTGCAGCCACCACACGCCGAGCGTGAGCGCCCCGGTGCCCGCGAAGGCCCAGAGGACGGCGCGGCGGTGCTCGCGGATGAAGCGGAGGAACGGGTCCGCGTGGTCTGCGGCCACCGCCCCGGAGACGATGAAGAACACGTACGAGAAGAAGAACTGCTTCTGGTACCCGTGCAGCCAGTCGATCGAGTGCGGCCAGTACTTGTAGGCGGCGAACACGGCGAGCTGCAGCAGGAACGCGACGCCCAGCACCGTGACGTGGTGCCGCCGGGTGACCCGGACCAGCCAGATGATCACCGGCAGCAGCAGGTACACCTGCATCGTCACGAGCAGGAAGTAGAGGTGGTACCAGGACGTCCCGGTGACGATCCCCTCGGCGGCGGTCGTGACCAGCGCCGGCACGTCTCCCCGGGTCGACGAGCTGGCCAGCCAGGACGCGGCGACGTACACGAACGACCACGCCAGGTAGGGCACGCCGACGAGCAGGAACCGGCGCGGCCAGAACTGCGCGAGCGGGCGCGGTCGGAGTGACCAGCTGTAGACGAGCACGAACGCGGTGAGCGAGAAGAACACCAGCCGGGTGAAGTGCAGCAGCCCGAGCAGGGCGTTCAGCGGGACGTCGTCGGCGGCGATGGTGTGGCTCGTGGTGTGCACGCCGATGACGCACGCGAACGTGAGGATGCGGAGGACGTCGACCTCGTACAGGTGCCGGGGCTTGCCGGACGCCGTGCGGGTCGGGGTCTGCACGCCGGGCGTGTCGGTGGCGGCGCTCACCGGGACTCGGTCATCGCTCGGACGCGGGCACGCTGCACCTTGCCGGTCGGTGCCCGCGGCAGGTCGGGGACGACGGAGATCTCGGCCGGACGACGGAACCGGGTCAGGGCGGACTCGGCCAGGGCGGTCAGGTCGGCGACGAGCCCGTCGATGTCGGCGTCCGCCTGCGGGATGACGTACGCCACCGGAACGGCACCGAGCACCTCGTCCGGCCGACCCACCACGACCGCTTCGAGCACGCGGGGATCGCGGAGCAGGACGTCCTCGACCTCGGACGGGTAGACCTTCTCACCGCCGCGGTTGATGACGTCGTCGGACCGCCCGGCGAGCGACACCCAGCCGTCGTCGGCGACGGACCCGAGGTCGCCGGTGGACAGCCAGCCGTCGGCGTCGAACCGGTCCGCCGCCCGGCCGCCCAGGTACGAGCGGACGATGCCCGGACCACGCACCCAGAGGGCACCGATCTCGCCGGCCGGCAGGAGGGCGCCGTCCTCGCCACGCACCTGGACCTCGGAGCCGACGGGCAGTCCGACGCTGCCCGGTCGGGCCGGTGCGTCGAGGGGCGTCGCGGTGATCTGGCTGGCACCCTCGGTCATGCCCCAGCTCACCACGAGCGGCAGGTCCCCGAGGGCGGCGCGCACCGGGTCCGGCAGCGGGGCGGAGGCGCTCCGGACGAACCGCAGCGACGCCGGCGGCTGCAGCGGTCCGGTCTTCGCCAGGACCGCCAGGACCGCCGGCACGGCGTTCAGCCAGGTCACCCGGCGGGCCGCGAGCAGTTCCCAGAACCCGGTCCGACGGAACCGGCGGTCGAGCACCAGCGTCGCTCCGGCCACCAGGGTGGCGGCGAGGCCCACCACCTCGGCGTTCACGTGGAAGAGCGGCAGCGAGTTGAAGCCGCGGTCCTCGGCGGTCAGCCCGTTGTGGCGGGCGATCGCGCGCGCGACGAACACGAGCTGCGACTCCGGCAGCTCGACGCCCTTCGGCGTCCCGGTGGACCCGGAGGTGAAGAGCACGACGGAGCCCTCGCCGGGGCCGTCGGTCGGCGCGTCCGGGACGTCGCCGTCGCGGACCCCGACCGGGAGGCCCGTGGCCGGGTCGATGCCGGCCGCGGGTGCTTCGGGGACGGTCGCGGGGGTGCCGGGGCCGGTCCCGGGCGTGCCGGTGCCGGTGCCGGTGCCGGTGCCGGTGCCGGTGCCGGTGCCGGTGCCACGGTCCGACACGACCATCGATGCGCCGCCGAGGAGCGCCGCGAGCCGTGCGGGTTCCGAGGGCGGCTGCCCGGTGTCGACCGGCACCGACCGTCGCCCGGAGGCGATCGCGGCGAGGTGCACGACGGCGAAGGCGATCGGGTCCCCCACGTCGACCAGGACGCCACCGGACGCCGGGACACCGATCGCGTCGAACGTCCGGGACCACGCGGTGACGGCGGCGTCGAGATCGCCGTACGTCAGCGTCCGGTCGGAGCGGGCGTCCTCGAGGTAGACGTGGTCCGGGGTCTGCTCGGCACGCTGCCGGATGAGCGCCGCGAGCGTCGTCTCGTCGCGGGCAACCGCCTTGAGGTCGGGTGTGGGGTGTTCACCGTCGTGCTGCACCGACTCATCGTATTTCCGCTGGCTATGACCGTCCGGAGGGAACGGCCGGAGTCGGGAACCGGTGCAGCATCCACTGCCAGATCCGGAGCATCCGCGGATCGCCGTGCTCGTCGAGCGGCGTCGAGTCCTTGATGATCCGCGAGTGCGCCCAGTGCGGGTTCCCCACCGGCAGGGCGGTGAGGATCGCGTGCGGGTCCGCGCCCGGTGGTGGAGGCTCGGTGTCGGTCCGCCACGGTCCGCCGGTGCCCGCCGAGCCGAGCGAGTTGCCCGCTCCGAGGGTGCCGCTCGGGCCCTCGTCCCGTCGGTCGCCGTCGAGTCCCATCGCCGACCAGGAGCCGGTGATCCGCGGGCCGAACTCGTCGCGCACGTCGTCCAGCGCGTACATCCGGCTCACCGGGGTCTGGCCGGGGTGGTCCATCCACGCGGCGTGCACCGGACCGACCGACTCGACGGGTGACGAGAACATCAGCGCCCCGAGCACCGGCCGGATGTGGGCGATGTACGCGGCCTCCCCGCCGCCCTGCGAGTGCCCGGCGACGACGATGTCCTGCCACTGGATGTCCTCGTCGGAGTGCACGAACCGGCCCCAGCCGCCGGCGGGGTCGACGTCGTCCAGGTGCGCCACGGCGTCGCGGAAGCGTGACACGATCGAGCCCGCCGGGCTCACGTCGCTGAGTGCCGAACCCCGCGTGCCGTCGAACCGGTTCCGCTGGACCTGGCCGTAGCAGCGGGCGTCGGCCTCGCAGGTGCCGGACAGGGTCTTGCCGAGGTTCCAGTAGTCGAGCCCGAGCACGTGGTACCCGTCGTCGAGCGCCGTGGTGAGGAACCGCTGGTAGTCGGCCGGCTTCGCCCGGGTGGCCGGCAGGAACAGCAGCAGCGGACCGCTCGGCGAGGTCCGGGCGGCGAAGTCGTCGCGGTTCGGGGCCAGCCGCTCCCCGTCGATCGCACCGAGCCGGAAGCGGTGGAAGTCGCTGTGCGGTGCTTCGCCGGGCTCCAGCGTGCCGTGGGGTTGCGCCGGCCGGCCACCCTCTGCGACACGTTGCCCGCCGAGCACGTTCGCCCCGACGAGTGCGGCGAGGCCCATGGCGACCAGGACGATGACCGCGACGACGAGCAGCCGGTGGTGCGTCCTCATCGGACGAGTCGCGCCCAGACCTCGTCGGCCGAGCGGATCGTCTGCTCGAGGGTGCTGGTCGCGTCGACGACGTGGTCGGCGAGGGCGAGGCGGTCGGCGTCGGAGGCCTGCGCCGCCACCCGCCGTTCGGCGTCCTCCCGGCGCATCCCCCGGTGTTCGACGAGCCGCTCGATCCGCACCGCGGCGGGGGCGTCGACGACCACGACGGCGTCGAACCGGAGCGGCCGTGACCCCTCGGCCTCGGCGAGCAACGGCACGTCGTAGACGACGACGGCGTCCGGGTCAGCTGCCTCGGCGGCGTCGAAGCGCTGCTGTGCGAGGCGCCAGACCGCCGGGTGGGTGATGCCTTCGAGCGCCCTGCGTGCCTCCGGGTCGGCGAAGACGACCGCACCGAGCGCGGGCCGGTCGAGACTGCCGTCCGGGGCGATCACCGCGTCGCCGAAGCGCTCCCGGACCGCCTGCAGACCCGGGCTGCCCGGTGCCACGGCGTCGCGTGCGAGCCGGTCGGCGTCGACCACCACCGCGCCGTGCTCCGCGAACCGCGTCGAGACGGTCGACTTGCCCGCGGCGATGCCGCCCGTGAGTCCGATGATGCGCACCCCGACAGCGTCGCACGGACTGCTCCACGAATGCTCCCAGCCGAGATCGCGGTCGCGGCGAGCCGTACGACGCCGAAGAGCCCGGCCCCGGTCGTCCCCTGGGGGACGATCAGGACCGGGCTCTCGGTCGGTGCGACGGGTGATCAGCTCACCCGGTCACATCCGTTCAGCTGGTGCTGGTCGTTCAGCTGTTGCTGAGCGCTCAGCTGTTGCTGAGCTTCTCGCGCAGCGCGGCGAGGGACGCGTCGTCGGCGAGGGTGCCGGCTCCGGTTGCCTCGCTCGTGAACGTCGAAGCGGCGGCCGGGAGGTCGAAGCCACCCTGCGCCTCTTCGGTGAGGGACTTGGCGACCTGGGCCTTGTGGGCCTCCCAACGCGCCTGGGCGGCCGCGTACTGGCCCTCCCACTCGGTGCGCTGGGTGTCGTAGCCCTCGAGCCACTCGTTGGTCTCCGGGTCGAAGCCCTCGGGGTACTTGTAGTCACCCTTGTCGTCGTACTCGGTCGGCATGCCGTAGAGCGCCGGGTCGAACTCGGTGCTCTCCGGGTCGACGCCCTCGTTGGCCTGCTTGAGGCTGAGCGAGATGCGGCGACGGTCGAGGTCGATGTCGATGATCTTGACGAAGACCTCGTCGCCCACGGACACGACCTGCTCGGCGAGCTCGACGTGCTTGTTCGAGAGCTCCGAGATGTGCACCAGGCCCTCGATGCCGTCCGCGACGCGGACGAAGGCACCGAACGGCACGAGCTTCGTGACCTTGCCCGGCGCGATCTGACCGATCGCGTGGGTGCGGGCGAAGACCTGCCACGGGTCTTCCTGGGTGGCCTTGAGCGAGAGCGACACGCGCTCGCGGTCCAGGTCCACCTCGAGGATCTCGACGGTGACTTCCTGACCGACCTCGACGACCTCGCTGGCGTGCTCGATGTGCTTCCAGCTGAGCTCGGAGACGTGGACGAGGCCGTCGACGCCGCCGAGGTCGACGAACGCACCGAAGTTGACGATCGACGAGACGACGCCCTTGCGGACCTGGCCCTTGTGGAGGTTGTTCAGGAAGGTGGTGCGCGACTCGGACTGCGTCTGCTCGAGCAGGGCGCGGCGCGAGAGGACCACGTTGTTGCGGTTCTTGTCGAGTTCGAGGATCTTCGCCTCGAGCTCCTGACCGAGGTACGGCGTCAGGTCGCGGACACGGCGCAGCTCGATGAGCGATGCCGGGAGGAAGCCGCGGAGACCGATGTCGACGATCAGACCGCCCTTGACGACCTCGATGACCGTACCGGTCACGACGCCGTCGGACTCCTTGATCTTCTCGACGTCGCCCCATGCACGCTCGTACTGTGCACGCTTCTTCGACAGGATCAGGCGGCCTTCCTTGTCCTCCTTCTGGAGGACCAGGGCCTCGACCTCGTCACCGACGTTGACGACCTCGTTGGGGTCGACGTCGTGCTTGATCGAGAGCTCGCGCGAGGGGATGACACCCTCGGTCTTGTACCCGACGTCGAGGAGGACCTCGTCGCGGTCGATCTTCACGACGGTGCCGGAGATGAGGTCTCCGTCGTTGAAGAACTTCAGGGTCTTCTCGACCTCGGCCAGGAAGTCATCAGCCGAGCCGATGTCGTTGATGGCGACCTGCTTGGGAGCCTTGGTCGTGGTGGTTGTCATGTAGAGATTGCTCCGAACGGACATGAGTCGGGCCGTGGCGGCGAGGGAGCGACCCCCGGTCCGCGAGCCGATCGGACGATCGGTGCGAGCCACCATGGCGATGAGTGTTGTTGGCGCGGATTGCGCCGCACAAGTCTATCCAGCGGGAGGGACGCCCACAACCGGGCGTGTCGGCTCAGCCGACGAGCGCACTCCGCAGGGTGTCCAGGCCGACGCCACCGAGCGCGAGGGCCCGGTGGTGGAAGGCCTTGAGGTCGAACGCCGCCCCTTCACGAGCCGCCACGTCGTCCCGGATCGACTCCCAGACGCGCTGCCCGACCTTGTACGACGGCGCCTGTCCCGGCCACCCGAAGTACCGCGCGACCTCGAACTGCACGAACGCGGGGTCCATGTTCACGTTCTGCCCCATGAAGTCGAGGGCGTACTCCCACGTCCAGCCGCCGCCGTCCGGGTTGGTCTTCTGCAGGTGCACGCCGATGTCGAGCACCACGCGGGCGGCACGCATCCGCTGGCCGTCGAGCATGCCCAGACGGTCGCCGTCGTCGTCCAGGAACCCGAGCTGCTCCATCAGGCGCTCGGCGTACAGCGCCCAGCCCTCGACGTGCCCGGACGGTCCGGCCAGCTGTCGGCGCCAGGTGTTCAGCTCGCCGCGGTTGTAGACCGCCTGGCTGATCTGCAGGTGGTGGCCCGGGACGCCCTCGTGGTAGACCGTCGTCTTCTCCCGCCAGGTGCCGAACTCGGTGACGCCCTGCGGGACGGACCACCACATGCGGCCGGCGCGCGAGAAGTCGTCGGACGGACCGGTGTAGTAGATCCCACCCTCCTGGGTCGGGGCGATCCGGCACTCCAGGCGCTTGATCGGGTCCGCGATGTCGAAGTAGCGACCGTCCATCGCGCGGATCGACTCGTCGCTGGTCTCCTGCATCCAGGCGCGGAGCGCGTCGGTGCCGTGCAGCACGCGCGCCGGGTCGGCGTCCAGCACCTCGATCGCCCGGGCGACGCTCGCCCCGGACTCGATGCGGTCGGCGATGCGCTCCTGCTCGTCGCGCATCCGCGCGAGCTCCTCGATGCCCCACTCGTACGTCTCGTCCAGGTCGACGACGGCGCCGAGGAACCGGCGGGAGTGCAGCGCGTAGTCGTCACGGCCGACGGCGTCCACCGGGGTCGCGAGCGGCAGCACGTCGTGCTCCAGGAACGCGCCGAACGACCGGTAGGCGGCCGCGGCGACCTCGGCCCCGCGGGTCAGCTCGGCGCGCAGCTGCTCGGGGACGGGAGCGCCGCCCTCGAGTGCGGCGCCGTCGGCGAGCTGGCGGAAGAACCCGTCGGGCGCGCCGTTCCGGGCGGCCTGCTCGGCGATCAGCTCGACCTGGCGCTTCGCCGCGGTCACGCCCTCGCGGGTGCCCTCGAGCAGCGTCTCGCGGTACCCCTCCAGGGCGTCAGGCAGTGCCTGCAGACGGCCGGCCACGTCCTGCCAGTCCTCGGCCGTCGCCGTCGGCATCAGGTCCAGGACGTCACGGAGCGACTGCGCCGGGCTCTGGATCACGTTGAGGTCGCGGAGGTGCAGCTTCCGCTCGTACGACTCGACGGTCAGGTCGAGCTCCGCACCGAGGTCGGTCTTCGTCACCCGGTCGACGTCGTCCAGTGCGTCGGCGGCGTCGAGCGCCCGGCGGGCGGCACGAGCGGCGTCGGCCAGGGCCGCGGCGCCTGCCGGCGACGTGTCGCCGTACCCGTCCGTCCGCCCCGGCACGCCGATGTACGTGGCGACGGTCGGGTCGAGGTCCACGAGCGTGGTGACCCACTGCTCGGCGACCTGGTCGACGGCGGACGGCTGACGGACGGGACGGTCATCGCTCATGTCACCGACCCTACCCACCGGCCCGACCGGCCCGACCGGAGCCGCCGCTCCCGCGGGTGCCGCCGCGCTCAGTGCGCCGCCGCCTCCCAGTTCGTGCCGAGCCCGACCGAGACGTCGAGCGGGACGGTCAGCTCGGCCGCGCCGCCCATGCGGGTGCGGAGGATCTCCTCGACCCGGTCCTGCTCCCCCGGTGCGATCTCGAGGATCAGTTCGTCGTGCACCTGCAGGAGCAGCCGCGAGCCGAGGCCGCCGTCACGGAGGTCCGCGTCGACGCCGAGCATCGCGATCTTCATGATGTCGGCGGCCGAGCCCTGGATCGGGGCGTTCAGCGCGGCACGCTCGGCGTTCTCGCGGAGCACCCGGTTCGGGCTCTTCAGGTCCGGGAACGGCCGACGACGACCGAAGATCGTCTCGGTGTAGCCGTCTTCGCGGGCCTGCTCGACGACGTTCCGGAGGTAGTCCCGGACCGCGCCGAAGCGGGCGAAGTACTCGGTCATCAGGGTGCGGGCTTCGCTCTGCTCGATGCGGAGCTGCTTCGACAGCCCGAACGCACTGAGCCCGTAGGCCAGGCCGTAGGACATCGCCTTGACCTTGGTGCGCATCTCCGGACTGACGTCCGACGGCTCGACGCCGAAGACCCGGGCGCCGACGAAGCGGTGCAGGTCCTCGCCCTCGTTGAAGGCCTGGATCAGCCCGGCGTCACCCGACAGGTGCGCCATGATCCGCATCTCGATCTGCGAGTAGTCGGCAGTGAGGAGCGTCGTGTACGGCTCGGCGACCGCGAAGGCCGACCGGATGCGGCGACCGACGGCGGTCTTCACCGGGATGTTCTGCAGGTTCGGGTCGGTCGAGGACACCCGGCCGGTGCTCGTGCCGGTCTGCTCGTACCGGGTGTGGATCCGGCCGTCGACCACGGCGGCGTCGAGGGTGTCGACGATCTGGCGGAGCTTCGTGGCGTCGCGGTGCTGCAGCAGCAGGCCGAGGAACGGGTGCGGGTGCTGCTCCTGCAGGTCGGTGAGGCTCGCGGCGTCGGTCGAGAAGCCGGTCTTCGTCTTGCGGGTCTTCGGCATCGCGAGCTCGGTGAACAGGACTTCCTGCAGCTGCTTCGGCGACCCGAGGTTGACCTCGTGGCCGATCTCGGCGAAGGCCTGCTGGGCGAGGTCCGCGGCGCGCTCCCCCAACTCGTGCGAGAGCCCGGTCAGCACCGGCCGGTCGATCCCGACGCCGGTCGTCTCCATCCGGGCGAGCACCGACGTCAGCGGCAGTTCGATGTCGTCGAGCACCGTGAGCGAACTCGGGTCGACGCGGGCCCGGAGCGCCGTGACCACGCGGAGGACGTACCAGGCGTGCACGCCGACGTTCACCGGGTCGGTCTCCGGCACGAGCTGGTTCGGGTCCGCCGTCGGCAGTTCCTCGCCGAGCTCCTGGTAGACGAGGTCGGCGAGGGGCTGGCCCTGCTTGCCGGGGTTCGCGAGCCAGCCGGTGATGCGGGCGTCGCCGGCGATCCCGGCGACGGTGAAGCCCGCCGTGCCGAGCGCCTTGATCGCGGCCTTGGCGTCGTGGAAGTGCTTCGGGGCGTCCGAGGCGAACCACGCCGAGAGCTGCTCGTAGTCCTGTGCTCCGCTGCCGCCGGGCACCAGCACGGCGTCGTCGTGCGTGGCGATGCCGATGGCGCTGAGGCGGCCGTCGATGACCTCCACCGCGACACCGAAGCCGTTCTCGGCGTCGGCGGCGGACTTCCGCTCCAGCCAGTGGCCGAGTTCCTCGTCGATCAGGGTCTTCACCGGCGGCGGCGTGGGGCCGGCGTCCTCGACGCTGCCGTCCGTCGTCGACGGATCGGTCGGTTCGCCGCTGCCGACGACCTTGAACACCCGGTCGAGCAGGGTGCGGAACTGCAGCGTGGCGAAGAGTTCACGCACCGCGGCCTCGTCCACCGGCCGGAGGGCGACGTCGGCGGGGCCGACCGGCAGCTCGACGTCGGTCACCAGGCGGTTCAGGCGGCGGTTCCGGATCGCCCGGTCGCGCTGCTCGCGGAGGTTGTTGCCGACGACGCCCTTGATCTCGTCGGCGTGCTCGAGCACCCCGTCGAGCGAGCCGTACTGGGTGACCCACTTCACCGCGGTCTTCTCGCCGACCTTGTCGATGCCGATCAGGTTGTCGCTGGTCTCCCCCACCAGGGCCGCGATGTCCGGGTACTGGTGCGGCTCGATGCCGTAGCGCTCGTACACCTTGTCGCGGTCGTAGCGGGTCAGTTCGGACACGCCCCGGACCGACGGATAGAGCAGCGTGACGTCGTCGTTGACGAGCTGGATGGAGTCGCGGTCACCGGACACCACGTAGACCTGGAAGCCCTGGTCGGCCCCCTGCTTCGACAGCGTCGCGAGGATGTCGTCCGCCTCGAAGTCCTCCTTCGTGACGGTGGTGATGCCCATCGCCTCGAGCGCCTGCTGCAGCAGCGGGATCTGGCCCTTGAACTCGGCCGGGGTCTCGGAGCGGGTGCCCTTGTACTCGGCGTACTCCCGCGTACGGAACGAGAACCGGGAGATGTCGAACGCGACCGCCAGGTGCGTCGGCTTCTCACGCTGCAGCAGCATGAGCAGCATCGAGATGAACCCGTGGATGGCGTTCGTGTGCTGCCCCTCGCGGTTCACGAAGCTGTCGACCGGCAGCGCGTAGAAGGCCCGGAAGGCGAGCGAATGGCCGTCGATGACCATGAGGGTAGGCTTTGCGGAGTCCGACACCCGGACAGCCTACCGACGGCCCCCGACAGGGTGCGGCCCCGGTCCTGGCAGAGCGACCACGCGGAAGGCCGACGCGACGTGACCGACGAACAGACCGTTCCGGACAGCCAGGGCGTCCAGGGTCCCCCGGCGGCAGTCGCCGAGTACCTCGCCCGCGGGATGGGCCAGCTCGCCGACAAGATGGGCATGGTCGTCACCGAACTCGGCGCGGACCGGGCCGTCGCGTCCATCCCCGTCGAGGGCAACCGACAGCCCGCCGGCCTGCTGCACGGTGGCGCGTACGTCGTCCTGGCCGAGAGCCTCGGGTCGATGGCGGCGAACATCCACGCCGGCCCCGGGCGCTACGCCGTCGGCATCGAGCTCAGCGCGTCGCACACCCGGAGCGCCACGAGCGGCCGCGTCACCGGCACCTGCACCGCGATCCACCTCGGTGGCACGCTCACCACGCACGAGATCGTCCTGACCGACGACGAGGGCCGGCGCTGCTCGACCGTGCGCATCACGAACATCATCCGCGACGCCCGCTGACACCGCGCGTCGGTGCCACCGGGCGTCAGTGACACCGGACGTCGTGACATCGGGCGTCAGGCCTCCGGCGGTCGTTGCAGCAGCAGCGGGGTGTCGCCGAACCCGAGCCGTCGGTAGAGCGTCTCACCGTCGACACTCGAGTGCACCGAGGTCCGCTCCACCCCGGCGTCGTCCGCGAGCTCGAGCAACGCGGTGACGATCCGTCCCGCGACACCGCGTCCGCGCAGGTCCGGGTGCACGTAGACCGTCTGCACGTCACCGGTCACGCGACGGCCGGGTCGGTCCGGCGTCGGCGGCCGGTCCGTCAGCGCGAGCCAGCCCATGCCGAGCACGACGCCGTCCCGTTCCGCGACCACGCAGCGGTGACTCTCCGACTGGTCGGCGGCGAACGCCACCATCGCGTCCCGGAAGTCCGCGGCGGACACCGCTGGCACCGCCCCGCCTTCGTCGACACTCCAACGCCAGCGGAGGTCGGCCACCGTCGGCAGGTCGGCCGGTCGGGAGGCCCGGATCACCACGTCGTCCATGCCCTCACCCTGCCACGTGGCCGGGTCGTGCTGGACGACGGGTCGCCGTACGACGGCTTACTTCTTGGCGCTGAGCTGCTCGATGATCGCCTTGGCGACGTCGTGCATGGTCAGACGGCGGTCCATCGACGCCTTCTGGATCCAGCGGAACGCCTCGGGCTCGGTGAGGCCCATCTTCTCGTTGAGCAGGCCCTTGGCCCGGTCGACGAGCTTGCGCGTCTCGAAGCGCTCGACCAGGTCGGCGACCTCGGCCTCGAGCGTGATGATCTGCTGGTACCGCGAGAGGGCGATCTCGATCGCGGGGAGCAGGTCGTTCGGGGTGAAGGGCTTCACGACGTAGGCCAGCGCGCCGGCCTCGGTCGCGCGCTCGACGAGCTCCTTCTGGCTGAACGCCGTGAGGAGGACGACCGGCGCGATGTGGTTCTTCGACAGCTTCTCGGCTGCGGAGATGCCGTCGAGCTGCGGCATCTTGACGTCCATGATGACGAGGTCGGGACGCAGGTCGGTCGCGAGCTGCACCGCGGTCTCACCGTCGCCGGCTTCACCGACCACGTCGAACCCGTTGTCGCGGAGGATCTCGACGATGTCGAGGCGGATGAGCGACTCGTCCTCGGCGACGACGACGCGACGGGGTGCTGCTGCGGTTGCTTCTGTGTCACTCACGACGGAGAGCCTACTAGACGCTCGATCCGACCGCGGCAACCCGGCCGGTCGCCGGAGCGACTCCAGATCAGTACGAGTGGCGGGACTCGAACCCGCACGCCAGAGGCAGAGCATTTTGAGTGCCCCGTGTCTACCATTCCACCACACTCGCGAGCGGTGCCAGCGTAGCAGCAGCGCTCCGGACCGCAGGTTCCGGCCAGGTCGCCGTCCCGCGCCGCCCCACCGCGGCGCGCGACGCCCGGTCACGGTACGGTCGGAGGTCCGGCTGACCTGTCAGGGAGGAGCCCCGTGGACTCTCGTGCCGTCCGCACGTTCCGCGCGTTCGTCGTCGTCACCGCCGTGGTCGCGGTGACCGCCGGCGTCGTCGCCGTCGTCTGGCCACGACCGACCCTCGTCCTCGTCGCGCTGCTCTTCGGTGTCTACCTGGTGGTCGCGGGCGCGATGCGGGTGTTCGCGGCGGCGCGTGGACACGGCACGCCAGCCACCTGGCGCTGGACCTCGGGCGTGGTCGGCACCCTCGTCGGCCTCGCCGGACTCGTGACGTTGCTCGACCCCGCGGTGCCGCTCGTCGTCTACGCGGTCCTCGGCGGCCTCGCCTTCCTGGTCGAGGGGGTCGCGGCCCTCGTCGGTGCCCTGGTCGGGCATCCCGGGTCCTCACGCGGGCCGACCGTCGTCAGCGGCGTGCTCTCGCTGCTCTGCGGCACGGCCGTGCTCCTCGCCCCGACGACGGCGCTCGAGGTGTTCACGGTCCTGGCGGGCATCGCGCTCGTCGGGGTCGGGAGCGCGGCCCTGCTGCTCCTGCCGGCCCGCGCCGCCGCCCGCCGCTGAGCGCGACGGGGCCCGCGGGTCCGCGTCAGCCCGTGCTGGTCCCGAAGAGCAGCCCGAGCAGGTAGGTCACGGCCGCGGCCCCGAACCCGATGCCGAGTTGCCGCAGAGCGCGCCGCAGCGGCGAGGCACCGCTCAGGACACCGACGACGGCACCGGTCCCGAGCAGGGCGAGACCGACCAGGGCGGCCGCCAGACCGATCGCCGGCCAGCCCTCGAGCCCGAACAGGTAGGGCAGCACCGGGATCACCGCACCGGAGGCGAAGAAGCAGAAGCTCGAGAGCGCCGCGCTGGTGCCGGTCCCGATCGCCTCGTGGTCGTCCGCGTCGTCCGTGACGCCCGGGCGCGGCAGCGCCGACCGCGACCGGACGACGGGGACGCCCCCGGTGGTCGGCGCGGCGAGGAGCGAGGCGATCACCTCGTCCGCGTGCGCGGCGGCCTCGTCCTCGGTCATCCCCCGCGCCCGGTAGACCAGGGCGAGTTCGTTCGCGTCGACGTCGAGGTCGGCGACCGCGTGCTGCGCCTCGGGGTGCGGCGTCGAGGCCTCGAGCAGTTCCCGCTGCGACCGCACCGACACGTACTCCCCCGCGCCCATCGACAGCGCGCCGGCGAGGAGGCCCGCGACACCGCTGAGCAGGACGAAGTGCCGGTCCGCTCCGGAGGCGCTGATGCCGATGATGAGCGCCAGGTTCGACACCAGGCCGTCGTTCGCCCCGAACACCGCGGCCCGGAAGGTCCCGGACAGACGCATCCGGCCACGGTTCGCGAGCCCACGCACCACCTCGCCGTGGATCCGTTCGTCGGCCGCCATCGTCGGGGTCGCGTCGGCGTCGTCCGCGTACGGCGAGCGGTCCTCGGCCCGCTGCATGAGCGCGAGCACGAACACCGACCCGAACCGCTTCGCCAGCGCGGCGAGCACACGGGTCCGCAGGCTGCCCGCGAGCGGTCGGCCGACGTCGTCGCCGAGCAGGTCCCGCCAGTGCTGTTCGTGGCGGCCCTCCGCCTCGGCCAGGGCCGCGAGGATCTCGCGCTCCTCACCGCTCCGTCGCGTCGAGAGGTTCCGGTAGACCGCCGCCTCGGCACGCTCGTCCGCCAGGTAGCGGCGCCACCGGTGGACGTCGGCCCGCGTCCGCGTGCTGTCGGACTGGAGGCTCGGGTCACCCATGCGACGCTCCTCGCGTGATCGGTCGGTCGGGACGGGACCACGCTACCGACGCAGGCCGCGTCCGGAACGCACCCCGGGCCTCCCGGCCGTCCGGACCGGACGTCTGCACGACACGAGGCCGCCACCCGGAGTGGGTGACGGCCTCGGATCGTGACGCTCCGATCGGGACGCTCCGATCGGGACGAGCGGCGCTCAGTCGCGGACGTACGCCGGAGCGGCCTGGGCGTGCGCGTCGCCGACGCGGTGCACCCGGAGGTCGTTCGTCGAGCCCTCGAGTCCGGGAGGGGAACCCGCCGTGACGATCACGCGGTCGCCGGGGATGGCGAGCCCGTTGCCGATGAGGACGTCGTCGACCTGCGAGAACAGCTCGTCGGTGTGCGTCTTCCGGTCGACCAGGAAGGAACGCACACCCCACGTCAGCGCCAGGCGGCGGCGGGTGGCTTCGTTCGGCGTGAAGGCGATGATCGGCAGGCCGTGGCGCAGGCGCGACATACGGCGAGCGGAGTCACCCGACTCGGTGAACACGCAGAGGTAGGACGCCTCGGTGAACTCGGCGATCTCGACGGCGGCGAGGGTGATCGCACCGCCGAGGGTGCGCGGCTTCGTGCCGAGCGGGGCGATGCGCTCGAGGCCGTGGTCCTCGGTCGACTCGACGATGCGGGCCATGGTGCGGACCGTCTCGATCGGGTAGTCACCGACGCTCGTCTCGCCGGACAGCATGACCGCGTCGGCACCGTCGAGGACGGCGTTCGCGACGTCGGAGGTCTCGGCGCGCGTCGGGATCGGCGAGGAGATCATCGACTCGAGCATCTGCGTCGCGACGATGACCGGCTTGGCCATCCGGCGGGACAGCTCGACCGCGCGCTTCTGCACGATCGGGACCGCCTCGAGCGGCAGCTCGACGCCGAGGTCACCACGGGCGACCATGATGCTGTCGAAGGCATCGATGATCTCCTCGAGCGCGTCGACGGCCTGGGGCTTCTCGACCTTGGCGATCACGGGGAGGCGCTTGCCCTCTTCGTCCATGATCTCGTGGGCCCGGACGACGTCCGAGGCGTTGCGGACGAACGACAGCGCGATGAGGTCCGCACCGATGCGGATGCCCCAGCGGAGGTCGGCCTCGTCCTTCTCGCTGAGGGCCGGGACGTTCACCGCCACGCCGGGGAGGTTGATGCCCTTGTTGTTCGAGACGGTGCCGCCGACGACGACCTCGGTGCGCACGCGCACACCGTCGGTGTCGAGGACGCGCAGCCGGACCCGGCCGTCGTCGATGAGCAGCGGGTCACCGGGCTTGACGTCCTGCGGCAGGCCCTTGAACGTCGTGCCGCAGACGTCCTTCGTGCCGGGGATGTCCTCGGTCGTGATGGTGAACTCGTCACCGACGGCCAGCTCGTGCGGGCCGTCCGCGAACTTCGCGAGACGGATCTTCGGACCCTGCAGGTCGACGAGGATCGCGACGGGCTTGCCGAGCTCCTCGGCGGCACGACGGACGTTCTCGTAGTTGGCCTCGTGCACGCTGTAGTCACCGTGGCTGAGGTTCAGGCGGGCCACGTCGACCCCGGCCTGGATGATCTGCTTGACGACCTCGTAGTCGGCGGTGGCAGGTCCGAGCGTCGAAACGATCTTTGCGCGTCTCAATGGATTCCTTCGTGTGGTGGTGTGGCTTCGGGAACGACGAGAGGCCACCAGCACCCTATCGAGTGCGGGTGGCCTCTCGTCTACGGGGAGGGGACCATCAGACCGAGATCGCCCGGTCCGTCGCCTTGACCGGGGCCGGCAGGATCGTCGAACCCTCGAGGTACTCGTCCACCTTCGAGGCGGCGGCACGGCCCTCGGCGATCGCCCAGACGATCAGGGACTGACCGCGACCGGCGTCACCGGCGACGAAGACGCCCGGCTCGTTGGTCGTGTAGTCGGCCTGGCGGCTGACCACACCCGAGACGCTCGTCGGCAGACCGAGCTGCGGTTCGAGCGTGTCGGTCTCGGGACCGGTGAAGCCCAGGGCGATGAGCACCAGGTCCGCCGGGATCTCCCGCTCGGTGCCGGCCTTCGGGACCCGGCGGCCGTCGAGGTACTCGGTCTCGGCCACACGCAGGGCGCGGACCTCACCGGCCTCGTTCGACAGGAACTCGACCGTGGACGCGAGGAACATGCGCTCCCCGCCCTCCTCGTGGGCGCTCGTGACCTCGAACACGGTCGCGAACATCGGCCAGGGCTGCTCCGACGGACGCTCGAGCGGCGGCTGCTTGCCGATCGCCAGGTTCGTCACGCTGAGCGCGCCCTGCCGGTGTGCGGTGCCGATGCAGTCCGCACCGGTGTCACCGCCGCCGATCACGACGACGTGCTTGCCCTCGGCGCTGATCTGGTTGTCGACGACCGTGCCGGCGTTCGCGCGGTTCTGCTGGACGAGGTAGTCCATCGCGAAGTGCACGCCGGAGAGATCGCGACCCGGGATCGGCAGGTCGCGCGGCACCGTGGCGCCGGTGGCGACGACGACCGCGTCGTAGCGGGACTTCAGGTCGTCCCAGGTGATGTCCCGGCCGATCTCGACGCCGGCACGGAAGCGGGTGCCTTCGGCCTGCATCTGGGCGAGGCGGGCGTCGATCTGCCGCTTCTCCATCTTGAAGTCCGGGATCCCGTAGCGGAGCAGACCACCGATGCGGTCGTCACGCTCGTAGACGGCAACGGTGTGGCCGGCACGGGTGAGCTGCTGCGCGGCGGCCAGGCCGGCAGGACCGGACCCGACGACGGCGACGGTCTTGCCCGTCAGGCGCTCCGGCGGGTGCGGGGTGACCCACCCGTTCTGGAACGCGTCGTCGATGATCGACACCTCGACCTGCTTGATGGTCACCGGCGGCTGGTTGATCCCCAGCACGCAGGAGGCCTCACACGGGGCCGGGCAGAGGCGACCGGTGAACTCCGGGAAGTTGTTCGTCGCGTGCAGCCGCTCGATGGCCTGACGACCCTCGCCGCGCCAGGTGAGGTCGTTCCACTCCGGGATCAGGTTGCCGAGCGGGCACCCCTGGTGGCAGAACGGCACGCCACAGTCCATGCAGCGACCGGCCTGACGCTTCAGCGCACCGGACTCCTGCTGCTCGTAGACCTCTTTCCAGTCCATGAGGCGGACCGGCACGGGGCGGCGGGGCGGCAGTTCACGTTCCTGGACCTTCAGGAACCCCTTGGGGTCAGCCACGGGTCACCTCCTGGGTGCGGGTCGAGCGGGAGTGGGGAGAGCAGGTGCGGTCAGCCACCGGTGACCTCCAGGATGCGGTTCCAGACGACGGTGCCGTCCGGGTCGAGGCCCTCGTCGACGGCCTGGCGACGCGTCTCGAGCACGGCCGCGTAGTCGCGTGGCAGCACCTTGACGAACTCGGACAGGTCGCCCGAGTCGAGCAGGCCTGCAGCGATCGTCGAACCGGTCTCGTCGGCGTGGCGGCGGAGCAGGTCGGTGACGATCTCCACGTCGGCACTGTCCAGCGGCTCCAGGCGGAGCTCGCCGGAGGCCAGCGCGTCGGTGTTGACGAGTTCGTGACGGAGCCCGCGGACGTACGCCGTGCCTCCCGACATGCCGGCACCGAGGTTCCGGCCGGTCTCGCCGAGGATGAGCGCGAGCCCACCGGTCATGTACTCGAGCGCGTGGTCGCCCACGCCCTCGACGACCGCGGTCGCGCCGGAGTTCCGGACCAGGAAGCGCTCCCCCACGATGCCGCGGATGAACATGCTGCCCTGGGTCGCGCCGTAGCCGATGACGTTGCCGGCGATGACGTTCTCGGCCGGGTCGAACCCGACGTCCTCGGCCGGGCGGACGACGATCTCGCCGCCGGACAGGCCCTTGCCGACGTAGTCGTTGCTGTCGCCGACCAGCCGGAGCGTGATGCCCGCCGGGAGGAACGCGCCGAGCGACTGGCCGGCCGACCCACGCAGGGTGATTTCGATCGAGCCCGTCGGCAGGCCGTTCTCGCCGTGCCGGAGGGTGACCTCGTGCCCGAGCATCGTGCCGACCGCGCGCTCCGTGTTGCGGATCGGCAGGTCGAGCGTCAGCGTGCCGCCGTGCTCGAGCACGTCGGACGCCTCGGCGATGAGTCGGACGTCGAAGTGCTGCTCGAGCTCGTGGTCCTGGGCGCGGCGGCGGCTGCGCGGCTCGTCGGGGGCGAACTCCGGTCCCTTGAGCACCGGCGCGAGGTCGAGACCCGAGGCCTTCCAGTGCTCCACCGCGCGGTCCACGTCGAGGGCGTCGGCGTGGCCGATCGCCTCGTCGAGGCTGCGGAAGCCGAGCTCGGCGAGGAGCTCACGGACCTCCTGGGCGATGAACTCGAAGAAGTTCACGACGAACTCCGGCTTGCCGGAGAAGCGCTTGCGGAGCTCGGGGTTCTGCGTCGCCACGCCCACCGGGCAGGTGTCGAGGTGGCAGACGCGCATCAGGATGCAGCCCTCGACCACCAGCGGGGCGGTCGCGAAGCCGTACTCCTCGGCGCCGAGCAGGGCGGCCACGACGACGTCGCGACCGGTCTTCATCTGCCCGTCGACCTGCACCGTGACGCGGTCGCGCATGCCGTTGAGCATGAGCGTCTGCTGCGTCTCGGCGAGACCGATCTCCCAGGGGGTGCCGGCGTGCTTCAGCGAGTTCAGCGGGCTGGCGCCGGTGCCGCCGTCGTGGCCGGAGACGAGCACGACGTCGGCCAGTGCCTTCGTCACGCCGGCTGCGACCGCGCCGATGCCGGACTGGCTGACGAGCTTGACGTGCACGCGGGCCGAGGGGTTGGCGCGCTTGACGTCGAAGATCAGCTGCTTGAGGTCCTCGATGGAGTAGATGTCGTGGTGCGGCGGCGGCGAGATGAGGCCGACGCCCGCGGTGGCGTGGCGGGTGCGGGCGACCCACGGGTACACCTTCTGCGGGGGCAGCTGGCCACCCTCGCCGGGCTTCGCGCCCTGGGCCATCTTCAGCTGGATGTCGGTGGCGTGCGTGAGGTACATGCTCGTCACGCCGAACCGCCCGGAGGCGACCTGCTTGATCGCGCTGCGCCGCTCGGGGTCGAGCAGTCGCTCGACGTCCTCGCCGCCCTCGCCCGTGTTCGACCGGGCACCGAGACGGTTCATCGCGATGGCGAGGGTCTCGTGCGCCTCCTGCGAGATGGACCCGTAGGACATCGCGCCGGTGTTGAAGCGCTTGACGATCTCGGCGATCGGCTCGACCTCGTCCAGCGGCACCGGGGTGCGGTCACCCGCGGTGAAGCCGAACAGGCCGCGCAGCGTCATCAGCTGCTCGGACTGGTCGTCGACCGCCTTGGAGTACTCGCGGAACACGTCGTACCGGCGGGCACGGGTGGCGTGCTGCAGGCGGAAGACGGTGTCCGGGTTGAACAGGTGCGGCGGTCCTTCGCGGCGCCACTGGTACTCGCCGCCGGTCTGCAGACGCTCGTGGGAGAGCACCGCGCCGTCCTGCGGGTACGCCTGGGCGTGACGCTCGGCGTTCTCGGCCGCGATCACGTCGACACCGACCCCGCCGAGGATCGACGACGTGCCGGTGAAGTACCGGTCGACGAACTCCTGGCTGAGCCCGACCGCCTCGAACGCCTGTGCGCCGGCGTAGCTGGACACCGTGGAGATGCC
The DNA here is from genome assembly GCF_030407555.1 of Curtobacterium sp. APC 4022. Classification (NCBI taxonomy): domain Bacteria; kingdom Bacillati; phylum Actinomycetota; class Actinomycetes; order Micrococcales; family Microbacteriaceae; genus Curtobacterium; species Curtobacterium sp. APC 4022. The sequence goes on along the minus strand of NZ_JASDDD010000008.1, from coordinate 34,920 downwards.
CATCTTCGACATGATCTTCAGGACGCCCTTGCCGAGCGCCTTGATGACGTTCTTGACGGCCTGCTCCGGGGTGAGCCCGGTGATCATGCCGGAGCGCACGAGGTTCTCGCACGTCTCCATCGCCAGGTACGGGTTGATCGCCGAGGCGCCGTACCCGATCAGGGTCGCCACGTGGTGCACCTCGCGCACGTCGCCGGCCTCGACGATCAGGCCGACCTTCATGCGCTGCTCGGTGCGGATCAGGTGGTGGTGCACGGCGGCGAGCAGCAGCAGGCTCGGGATCGGCGCGCTCTCGGCGTTGCCGTCGCGGTCCGACAGGACGATGAACTGCTTGCCCGACTCGATGGCCGCGTCGACCTCGTCACAGACGGCCTGGAGGCGCTGCTCCATCGCCGTCTCGCCGGCGTCGACCCGGTAGAGCCCACGGATCGTCACGCTCAGGTGCCGACCGGAGGCCGTCTCGAAGTGCTGGATCTTCGCCAGCTCGTCGTTGTCGATCACCGGGAAGTCGAGGACGATCTGCTTCGCGTGCTCGGGTCCGGCGCTCAGGAGGTTGCGCTCCGGCCCGAGACCGAGGCCCATCGACGTGATGACCTGCTCGCGGATCGAGTCGAGCGGCGGGTTCGTGACCTGCGCGAACTGCTGCGTGAAGTAGTCGAACAGCAGGCGCGGGCGCTGCGACAACACCGCGATCGGGGTGTCGGAGCCCATCGCACCGAGCGGCTCGGCCCCGGTCTGCGCCATCGGACGCAGCAGGACACGGACCTCTTCCTCGGTGTACCCGAACGCACGCTGACGACGGGTGACCGAGGCCGGGGTGTGCACGATGTGCTCGCGCTCCGGCAGGTCGTTGAGGTTGATGCGGCCGGACTCGAGCCACTCGGTCCACGGGCCCGAGGTCGCCAGGTCGCGCTTGACCTCGTCGTCCTCGATGATCCGGCCGTTCTCGGTGTCCACCAGGAACATCCGGCCCGGACGCAGACGCCCCTTGCGGACGACCTTCGCGGCGGGCACGTCGATGACACCCGTCTCGCTGCCCATCACGATGAGGCCGTCGTCGGTGACCAGGAAGCGTCCGGGACGCAGCCCGTTGCGGTCGAGCGTCGCTCCGACGAGCGTGCCGTCGGTGAAGGTGATCGCGGCCGGGCCGTCCCACGGCTCCATGAGCATCGAGTGGTACTCGTAGAACGCCCGGAGCTCGGGGTCCATGTCGGTCTGGTTCTCCCAGGCCTCCGGCACCATCATCGACATCGCGTGCGGCAACGACCGGCCGGTCAGCGTGAGGAGTTCCAGGACCTCGTCGAACGAGGCCGAGTCGCTCGCACCGGGGCTGACGATCGGCAGCAGCGGCGCCATGTCACCGAGCAGTTCGCTCTCGAGCTGCGACTGGCGCGCACGCATCCAGTTGCGGTTGCCGCGGACGGTGTTGATCTCGCCGTTGTGCGCGAGCGAGCGGAACGGCTGCGCGAGCGGCCACGACGGGAACGTGTTCGTCGAGTACCGCGAGTGCACGATGGCCAGGCGGGACGCGAAGCGCTCGTCGCTGAGGTCCGGGTAGAACGGCTCGAGCTGCAGCGTCGTGACCATGCCCTTGTAGACCATGGTGCGGCTGGACAGCGACATGAAGTAGAGCTCGGTGCCCTGCTCCGCGCGCTTCCGCAGTCGGAAGGCCTGGCGGTCGAGGTCGATGCCCGAGCGCAGCGCGCCCTGGTCGTCGTGGTGGGTCGACGCCACGAAGACCTGCTCGAAGGCGGGCATCGCGGCGCGGGCGAGCGTGCCGAGGACCTCGGGCCGGACGGGCACCTCGCGCCAGCCCAGGACACGGAGTCCCTCGGCGACGGCGAGCTGCTCGACCGCGGCCTTGGCGTCCGCGCGCGCGTCGGCGTCGAGCGGCAGGTAGGCGGTGCCCACGGCGTACTGCCCGGCGTCCGGCAGGTCGAAGTCGACCACGTCGCGGAAGAACGCGTCCGGCACCTGGCAGAGGATGCCGGCGCCGTCACCGGTCCCGGCGTCGGACCCGACCGCACCGCGGTGCTCGAGGTTGCGGAGCGCGCCGAGGGCGGCGTCGACGATGTCGTGCCCGGGCGTCCCGCGGAGCGTCGCCACCATGGCGAGACCGCAGGCGTCCTTCTCGTTCGCCGGGTCGTACATGCCGGCGGCGTCGGGGATCGCCGAGAACCGTCGGTGCGGCGAGCGGAGCCCGGACGGGGCTGACGCGCCGTTCGGGACTGCAGAGGGCTGGGGTGGCAGGAGCGCCATGGGGAACCGTCCTCACGAGGAAGTGGAACAGGGACAGCGATGGCCCGGTGGTGCGTTCCGCCCGAGCGGGCGGGACTGGTGCCCGTGCTCGCCGTCAGGCTGTGCCCTGACGGCGCGCGAGGAGTGGGGTCCGCTTGTGGCGGACCGCAAGCGCGGTGTGGTGCTGCGTTCGGGAGAGGCTGGGGACCTCAGTGTCGGTCGGCGACGGCGGCGACCGGCTCCGGATCGGCGACACCGGTGGTGGTGTCGTGCTCCGAGTAGGTGTCGTCCGAGTCTACATCGGACTTCGAGCGAGGCTCGCGACCCGGCAGGTACGGGCTCGGCTCCTTGCCGACGTGTCGTCGGGTCTGGATCGCGAAGATGATGATGCCGAGCAGGATCGCGGCGAAGGACATCCAGACGTTGGTGCGGATGCCGGCGAAGGTCTCGCTCGTGTCGACGCGGATGGACTCGAGCACCGAGCGGCCCAGGCCGTACCAGACCAGGTAGAGCGCCATGACGCGGCCCCACTGCAGGCGGAAGCGGCGGTCGAGCAGCAGGATCAGCACGGCGCCGACGACGTTCCAGATGATCTCGTAGAGGAACGTCGGGTGGAACAGCACGCCCTCCGGCAGGCCCTTCGGGTACGCCGGGTTGGTGGCTTCGATCTGCAGCCCCCACGGCAGGCTCGTCGGCATGCCGAAGAGCTCGTGGTTGAAGTAGTTGCCGAGACGACCGGCCGCCTGGGCGAGGAGCACGCCGGGAGCGGCGGCGTCGATGAAGGCCGAGAAGCGGAGACCCGCCATGCGGCAGCCGATCCAGGCGCCGACCGACCCGAGGATCAACGCCCCGAAGATGGCGAGCCCGCCCTCCCAGATGTAGAAGATCGAGAACGGGTCGATGCCCGGGCCGAAGTAGTCGCTGACATGCGAGAAGACGTGGAACAGGCGACCGCCGATGATGCCCGCCGGCACCGCCCAGATCGCGATGTCGATGATTATCCAGCGCTCGGCGCCGCGGGCGTTCAGCCGGTTGTTCGTGAGCAGCACGCAGATGACGATCCCGATCAGGATGCAGATCGCGTACGCGTGGATCCGGAAGTCGAGCGGCAGCGTCACGTTGAACGTGTCGTGCAGCCACGCGGTCAGGTCGAAGTACTGCCAGGCCGTGCTCGGGCTCGGGATGCTCAGGAGGGGCATGTGCGACTGTCGCCTTTCACGTGTGGAGCTGGTCAGCCGGTGGGGCTGGCGGCCCCGTGCGTTGCGGGCCTCCGGGCCCGGTCGGCCCGGATCACTGTAGCGCGGGTCAGCGCCGTGCTGCGCCGGACGACAGGTCGGCGGCGCGGTCGGCCACCCCGGTCACGCCGAGGTCGGCGAGGGCACGGACGAACGCGGAGCCGATGATCGCCCCGTCGGCGTACTCGAGCACCTCGGCGACCTGGTCGGCGGTCGAGATGCCGAGGCCGACACAGGTCCGCTGGACGCCGGCGTCGCGCAGGCGCGAGACCACCGTGCGGGCTGCCGTGTCGACGCCGACCCGGGCCCCGGTGACGCCCATGGTCGAGACCGCGTAGACGAACCCGCGGCTGCGGTCGACCGCCTGACGCATCCGGGTGTCGGTCGAGGACGGCGCCGCGAGGAACACCCGGTCGAGACCGGTGCGCTCGGAGGCGTCGATCCACTGCTGGCCCTCGTCGGGGATGAGGTCCGGCGTGATGAGACCGGCGGCACCGGCGGCGACCAGGTCGTCCGCGAACCGCTCGACGCCGTACCGCAGCACCGGGTTCCAGTAGGTCATCACCAGGACCGGCACGTCGACGCGCTCGGTGATCGCGTTGACGGCGTCGAACACCTGGGCGACCTTGAAGCCGTTGGCCAGGCTCTCCTCCGCCGCACGCTGGATGACGGGGCCGTCCATGACCGGATCGGAGTAGGGCAGGCCGAGCTCGATGACGTCGACGCCGTTCTCGGCGAGGGCGACGGCTGCGTCCACGCTGGTCCGCAGGTCGGGGTAGCCGGCGGGCAGGTAGCCGACGACGGCCCCGGCGCGCTCGACGTTGGCGCGGTCGATGGTCTCGGCGACGGTCTTGTTCGTGCTCACGACTGGACCGCCGTCTCGTCGAGGATGCCGAAGTACCGGCTGGCCGAGGCCACGTCCTTGTCGCCACGACCGGACAGGTTCACGAGGATGACGCCCTCGGGCCCGAGTTCCTTGCCGAGCTTGATCGCGCCGGCGAGGGCGTGCGAGGACTCGATCGCCGGGATGATGCCCTCGGTCCGGCTCATCAGCCGGAAGGCCTCCATCGCCTCGGTGTCCGTGATCGGCTCGTACTTCGCCCGCCCGATCGACGCCAGGTACGCGTGCTCCGGACCGACGCTCGGGTAGTCGAGCCCGGCGGAGATGCTGTGGCTCTCGATGGTCTGGCCGTCCTCGTCCTGCATCAGATAGGACTTGGCACCCTGCAGCACGCCTTCGCGGCCGAGCGTGATGCTGGCCGCGTGCCGACCGGTCTCGACGCCGTCACCGCCCGCTTCGAAGCCGTGCAGACGGACCGACTCGTCGTCGAGGAACGCCTCGAAGATGCCCATCGCGTTCGACCCGCCACCGACGCACGCGGCGACCGCGTCCGGCAGGCGTCCGACGCGGTCGAGCACCTGCTGCCGGGCTTCTTCGCCGATCACCTTGTGGAACTGGCGGACCATCTCCGGGAAGGGGTGCGGACCGGCGACGGTGCCCAGCAGGTAGTGGGTGGACTCGACGTTCGCCACCCAGTCGCGGAGGGCGTCGTTGATGGCGTCCTTCAGGGTGCGGGAACCGGTCTCGACGGGGATGACCTCGGCGCCGAGCAGACGCATCCGGGCGACGTTGAGTGCCTGGCGCTCGGTGTCGACAGCACCCATGTACACGACGCAGTCCATGCCGAACAGGGCAGCCGCGGTCGCGGTGGCGACACCGTGCTGGCCGGCTCCGGTCTCCGCGATCAACCGGGTCTTGCCGAGGCGGCGGGCGACGAGCGCCTGCCCGAGCACGTTGTTGATCTTGTGCGAACCGGTGTGGTTCAGGTCCTCGCGCTTGAGGATGATCCGGGCACCACCGGCGTGCTTCGCGAACCGCGGCACCTCGGTGATGATCGAGGGGCGACCGGTGTAGTCGCGGTGGAGGGTGTCCAGTTCCTCGCGGAAGGACGGGTCCGCCCACGCGGTCCGGAACGCGGTCTCGAGCTCGTCGAGCGCCAGGACGAGCGACTCGGGGACGAACCGCCCGCCGAAGTCGCCGAAGTAGGGGCCTTGCAGGTCACGGAGTGAGGTCACGGTGGTGCTCCAAGGAGTCCGGTCTGCACCGGACGGGTTGTCAGCCGTCGATGAACGACGCGAGCGTGGCGGCGGGGTCGGCGCCGGTGACCAGCGCTTCCCCGACGAGGACGACGTCGGCACCGGCGGACCGGTAGTGGGCGACGTCGGCAGGGGTCTTCACGGCGGACTCGGCCACGCGGACGACCCCGTCAGGGATGCGGTCAGCCAGGGACCCGAAGAGGTCACGGTCGAGCGAGAAGTCGGTGAGGTCGCGGGCGTTCACGCCGAGGATGCGCGCACCGGCGTCGAGGCCACGGGAGACCTCGTCGGCGGAGTGTGCCTCGACCAGGACGCGCATGCCGAGCTCTTCGGCCAGGCCGTGGAGCTGCACGAGGGTCGGCTGGTCGAGTGCCGCGACGATCAGCAGGACGATGTCCGCCCCGGCCGCACGGGCTTCGACGACCTGGTACGGGTCGGCGATGAAGTCCTTGCGGAGCACGGGCACCCCGACACGCGCCTTGACGGCTTCGAGGTCGGCCAGGCTGCCGAGGAACTTGCGGCCCTCGGTCAGGACGCTGATCGCCGAGGCTCCGCCGCGCTCGTAGTCCGCGGCGAGGGCTGCCGGGTCGGCGATGGTGGCCATCGCGCCACGGGACGGGCTCGCCCGCTTGACCTCTGCGAGGATCTTCACCCGGTCGCCGGGTGCCAGGAACTCGAGGGCGTCGAGCGGCGAGGCCACCCGGTCGAGGTCGCGTTCGACGTCCGCGTAGGGACGGTCGAGCCGACGAGCCGCCGCGTCCTCGAGCGCACCGGCGACCAGGCTCTGCAGCAGGTTCGTACCGGGGACGGGCGGGGTCGGCGCGGATGAAGTCGGCGCGGACGGAGTCGGCGCAGGCGTGCCGTTCGGGGTTGCAGCCGACATGCGCTCAGCCGCCGTGGTGCTTGGTGACGTACTTCGGACCGTTCACGCCGTAGCCGGCCTTGCCCATCGCGAAGCCCACGATCAGGCCGATCACGACGACGGCGGCGGACGCCCACACACCCCAGGCGAGGTCGAACCAGAAGCACAGCGTTCCGGCGGCGAAGCCGATCAGCATGATGACGACGGCCGTCCAGGCCGCCGGCGAGTGGCCTTCGCCGAGTTCTGCGGGCTCAGTGTTGCTCACGGTGCTCCTCGTTGTCGCTGGCGCCACCGGTCGCGCGGCGCTCCGTCGATCCTACCGTGTCCAGGGTGTCGGGCTGCCCGGCCGCGGTGTCCCCCGCGGTCGGGTCGACACCGGCGCTGAGGTCGTCCCAGTCGACGACCGCGTCGCGGACGACGGGTCGATGCGGAGCGCCGTCGGCGGCGGCCGGGCCGCCGGCGGCACCGGCGGCGGTGGCCGTGCCGGGCGTGGCGGGCGTGGCGGCGTCGCCGTACTTCCGGCTCGGACCGGGCCAGGACCGCTGCAGGAACAGCACCGCGACCCCGAGGAGCGCGGCGAGGACCCCGCCGATGATCCCGACGACCGGCCAGAGGCTGACGTCGACGCCGGTGACGACCCGTCGGACCGCTCCGAGGTCACTGACGCCGGCCACCGAGCCGATGGCACTCCGTGCGGCGGCGACCGGGTCGGACAGGGCGGTCACACCCGAGACGACGACGGCCACCCCGAGCAGGACCTGCACGACCGCGAGCACGACCCGGACCACGCGCCCGGCGATGGTCATGGCGAGGAACAGCGCGAGGCTGGCGATCGCGACGGCCGTGTACTGCGGTACGACGGTGGCGCCGTCCGCGTCGACGGTCTTGACGACGGCCGCGGTGTGGTCGAGGTGCACGGTGAACCACGTCTGGGTCCACGAGAGCATCACCAGTCCGGCGACGAGCAGCCCGATGACGACGACGAGTGGGCGGGAGCGCTTCACGGGGTGACCACGGTCATCCGGTTGGCGGTCGCCACGGCACGCAAGGGAGCAGCGGCCTTGTTGACGGACTCGAGGTGCTCGCTCATCGGGTCCGAGTCCGCGACCAGTCCGGCGCCGGCCTGCACGCGGGCGACTCCGTCCTGGATGAGGGCGGTGCGGATCGCGATCGCGACGTCGGCGTCCCCGGCGAAGTCGAAGTAGCCGACCACGCCCGCGTACGCCCCGCGCTTGGCGGGCTCGAGTTCGTCGATGATCTGCAGCGCACGCGGCTTCGGCGCTCCGGAGAGCGTGCCGGCCGGGAAGGTCGCGCGGAACACGTCGATGGCGGACATCCCCGGACGGATCGCGCCCTCGACGCTGGACACCAGGTGCATGATGTGGCTGAACCGCTCCACCGTCATGAACTCGGTCACGGCGACGGTGCCCGGCTCGCACACCTTCTGCAGGTCGTTGCGGGCGAGGTCGACGAGCATCAGGTGCTCGGCGCGTTCCTTCGGGTCCGCCAGCAGCTCGTCACCGAGTCGGACGTCCTCTTCCGTGGTGGCGCCGCGCGGCCGGGAGCCGGCGATCGGGTGCGTCATCGCCCGACCGTCCTGCACCTTCACCAGGGCCTCCGGCGAGGCGCCGACGATCCAGAACGGTTGGCCGTCGCGCCCTTCGAGCGACAGGAAGTACATGTAGGGGCTCGGGTTCAGCGTGCGGAGGACCCGGTAGACGTCCAGCGGGTCGGCCGTCACGTCGTGGTCGAACCGCTGCGAGATGACGACCTGGAACACGTCGCCGTCGCGGATGAACTGCTTCGACCGCTCGATCGACGCCGCGTACTCCTCCGGGGTGGACCGGGAGCGGGCGGTCGGCTCGGCGATGTCGAACGCCTCGGCGACGGTCGCGATGCTCGGCTGCACCAGGTCGGCCTGCATCCGGTCGAGTCGGGCCTGCGCGTCCGACCACAGGGTGTCGGCGTCGTCGGTGCCGTCGTTCAGGGCCGTCGCGACCAGCAGCACGAGGCCGGTGCGGTGGTCGAGGGCGGCGAGCTCCGACACGAACGAGAGCGCCTGTCCGGGCACGTCGAAGTCGGCCGGCGGGGCGTCCGGCAGGTGTTCCAGCTGCCGCACGGCCTCCCACCCGATGAAGCCGACGGTGCCGCCGACGAGCGGCGGCAGACCGGGGACGCGGGGCGTCGCCCAGCGCTCGTGGAGTCGTGCCAGGACCTCGAGCGGTTGCCCGTCGAGGGACCCGACGGCGCGCTCCGCGGAGATCCCGGTGTCGATCCAGGCGGCACGGTCGCCGTCCTGGGTGAGGACACCGAAGCTGCGGACGCCGACGAAGGACCAGCGCGACCAGAGGCCGCCCTGCCCGGCGGACTCGAGCAGGAACGAACCGGCGCGACCGTCGGCGAGCTTCCGGTAGACGCCGACCGGGGTCTCGCTGTCGGCGAAGAGCGCGCGGACGACGGGGACCACGCGGTGGCCCTCGCGGACGAGCCCGTCGAAGTCGTCGCGGAGTGTGGTGCGGGGCGAGTCGCTCATCGTGCGACACCGCCCGTCGCCGTGCCGGGAGCGGAGGCCTCCACCGTGTCGGGCGCCGACGCCGTCACCGGGTCGAGCGGATCGACGTCGAAGCACCGGTGGGCCCCGGTGTGACACGCGGCACCGACCTGGTGCACCGTGACGAGGAGCGTGTCGTCGTCGCAGTCCAGGGCGGCGGCGCGGACGTACTGGGCATGGCCGGACGTGTCGCCCTTGCGCCAGTACTCGCTCCGGGACCGCGACCAGAAGGTCACCCGGCCCTCGGTCAGGGTGCGGCGGAGGGCTTCCCGGTCCATATACCCGAGCATGAGGACGTCCTTCGACGATTCCTCCTGCACGATGGCGGGGAGCAGTCCGTCCGCACCGAAGCGCGCACGGTCGAGGACCGCTTCGGTGCTGGTGCTGGTGCTGTCGGTCATGAGGGCACCAGCCTACGGCCCCGCCCGGCGCGCTGGCTGCGGACGGGCACGCCGGACGGGAGGCCCGACCCGGCTTGCCGGGACGGCGTCAGCGGACGACGTGGCCGGTGGCGCGCAGCGCGTCCTTGACGTCGCCCACGGTCATCTCGCCGCGGTGGAAGACGCTCGCGGCGAGGACCGCGTCCGCACCGGCGTCGACGGCGGGGGCGAAGTGGTCGACGTGCCCCGCGCCTCCCGAGGCGATGACCGGCACCGAGGACACCGCACGGACCGCGGCGACGAGCTCGAGGTCGAAGCCGTTCTTCGTGCCGTCGGCGTCGATCGAGTTGACGAGGAGCTCCCCCGCACCGCGCTCGACGGCGTCGTGTGCCCAGGCGATGGCGTCGATGTCGGTCTCGGTACGGCCGCCGTGCGTCGTGACCACGAAGCCGGACGGCATCCGGTCGGAGCGCTTGACGTCGAGCGACAGGACGACGGCCTGTGCGCCGAACCGGTCGGCGATCTCGGAGACCAGTTCGGGGCGGGCGATCGCGGCGCTGTTGACGCCGATCTTGTCCGCGCCGCACTGCTGCAGCCGGGCGACGTCGTCGACGCTGCGGACCCCGCCGCCGACCGTGAGCGGGATGAAGACCTGCTCGGCGGTGCGGGTGACGGTGTCCCACATCGTGGCGCGGTTCTCGACCGTGGCGCCGACGTCGAGGAACGTCAGCTCGTCGGCACCCTGCTCGTAGTAGCGCGCGGCGAGCTCGACCGGGTCGCCGGCGTCCTGCAGGTCGAGGAAGTTGACGCCCTTGACGACACGGCCGCCCGAGACGTCGAGGCACGGGATGACGCGGACCGAGACGCCGCCCAGGGCGGTGGCGCCCGCGGGAGCGGCGGTCACAGGCGTGCGGCGTGGATCGGGCTGACCAGGATCGCCCGGGCGCCGAGGTCGTAGAGCGCGTCCATGATGAGGTTGGCGTCGTCGCGCGGGATCATCACGCGGACGGCCGACCAGTCGCGGTCGTGCAGCGGCGAGACCGTCGGGGACTCGATGCCCGAGGCGATCGCGGTCGCCTGCTCGAGCAGGGCGGACGGGATGTCGTAGTCGAGCATGACGTAGCCGCGGGCGACCAGGACGCCCTGCAGCCGGCGGCGGAGCACGTCGATGCCGGCGATCGTCTCGTCGGTGGTGATGAGCACCGCGGTGGATTCGAGGATGACCGGGCCGAAGATCTCGAGCCCGGCGGCGCGGAGCGTGCTGCCGGTGGAGACGACGTCGGCGACGGCGTCGGCGACCCCGAGCCGGACGGCGCTCTCGACCGCGCCGTCGAGCTTGACCAGGGTGGCGGTGACGCCGTGCTGCGCGAGGAACTCCCCGACCAGGCCGGGGTAGCTCGTGGCGACGCGGACGCCCTCGAGGTCCTGCAGCGTGCTGTACCGACCGGGGGCGCCGGCGAAGCGGAAGGTGGAGTCCGCGAAGCCGAGCGCGTCGACCTCGTGCGCGGTGGAGCCGGAGTCGAGCAGCAGGTCGCGGCCGGTGATCCCGACGTCGAGTGCGCCGGAGCCGACGTAGGTGGCGATGTCACGCGGGCGGAGGAAGAAGAACTCCACCCCGTTGCGCTCGTCGATGAGGTGCAGCGCCTTCGGGTCACGGCGACCGGCGTACCCGGCCTCCCGCAGCATCTCGGAGGCGGTCTCGGACAGTGAGCCCTTGTTGGGCACGGCGATGCGGAGCATCAGGTCTGCTTCCTGGAGGTGGGGTCGGTGACGGGTCTGCGGTGCGCGGGGTGACGCGCTCCCTACAGATGTCGCCAGACGTCCGCCGGGGTCAGGCCCTTCGCGATCATGAGGACCTGCAGGTGGTACACGAGCTGCGAGATCTCCTCCGAGGTGCGCTCGTCGCCCTCGTACTCGGCCGCCATCCAGACCTCGGCGGCTTCCTCCACGATCTTCTTGCCGATCTGGTGCACGCCGGCATCCAGTTCGGCGACGGTGCCGGAGCCGTCCGGGCGCGTGCGCGCCTTCTCGGTCAGTTCCGCGAACAGGTCGTCGAACGTCTTCACTTCTTCAGGCTACCGGTCCGCGAGGGCGCGCTGCGCCGCCGCTCGGAGATCGGTGATGCGCGCGGCCGGTTCGCCGCCGTAGACCGCGGAGCCGGCGACCAGGGTGTCGGCGCCGCTCCGGACCGCCTCGGGCACGGTGTCGACCGCGATGCCGCCGTCGACCTCGAGCCAGACGTCCAGGCCCGACGCGTCGACCGCGGCCCGGGCGTCGGCGAGCTTCGGCATCACCGAGGTCATGAACGCCTGACCGCCGAACCCGGGCTCGACGGTCATGAGCAGGATCATGTCGTAGGCGTCGAGGTGGTGCAGCACCTGGGTGACCGGGGTGCCGGGCTTCACGGCGACGGCGGCTCGGGCCCCGTTCGACCGGATCGCCGCGGCTGTCGCCACCGGGTCGGTCGCCGCCTCGAAGTGGAAGGTGACGCTCGATGCCCCGGTCTCGGCGTACTTCGGTGCCTCGGTGTCCGCGTCGGTGATCATGAGGTGCACGTCGAGCGGCACCGGCGACACCTGCTGCAGACGCTGGACGATCGGCAGGCCGAGCGTCAGGTTCGGCACGAAGTGGTTGTCCATCACGTCGACGTGCACCATGTCGGCGGTCTCGATGCGGTGCAGTTCGCGCTCGAGGTTCGCGAAGTCGGCGGACAGGATGCTCGGCGAGATGCGGATCGTCACCCGACGAGCCTACCGGCCGGTCGTCCGGTGCTCCGGCGGTCAGGCCGTCCGACGGAACAGCGCGATGAACATCGCGTCGGTGCCGATCCGGTGCGGCCAGAGCTGCACCGTCCGGCCGTCCGCCACCTGCGGGTCGCGGGCCGCCACCGAGCGGACCACCGAGGCGGTGTCGAGCTGCTCGAGCAGGTCGCCGTGGCGGCGCATCAGGGCGTCGACCTGTCCGCGCGTCTCGGCCAGGTGCGGCGAGCACGTCACGTACGCCAGCGTCCCGCCCGGGGCGAGCACACGGACCGCAGCCTCGAGCAGTTCCTCCTGCAGGACCGCCAGTTCGGCGACGTCCTCCGGTTGCTTCCGCCAGCGGGCCTCCGGACGCCGACGGAGCGCGCCGAGTCCGGTGCAGGGCGCGTCGAGCAGGATGCGGTCGTAGGTGACACCCGCACCGTCGTGGCCGTAGCGGCGGCCGTCGCCTTCGACCACGGTGACGGTGTCGCGGAAGTCGCGGAGGGCCTCCCGGACCAGTCCCACCCGGGCCGGGACGAGCTCGTTGGCGGTGAGGGTGGCACCGGCCTGCGCGGCCTCGGCGGCGAGGAGCGCGGCCTTGCCACCGGGGCCGGCGCACAGGTCCAGCCAGCGTTCGCCGGCCTGCACCTCGAACGATCGGGACAGTGCGAGGGCCGCGAGCTGGGACCCCTCGTCCTGCACGCGGAGACGGCCGGCGGCGACGCCGGGGACGCGCGCCGGGTCGCCGGTGACGCCGCGGATGCCGACGGGCGAGACCGGCAGGTCGGGCGCGGGTGAAGCGGGCTCCGCAGCGTTGACGTGGCCGTGGTCGTGGTCGCGGTCGGGCTGGTCGCGGTCGGGCTGGTCGGCCACGACGGCGTCGTCACCGGCCGGACCGACGGGAGGCTCGTCCCCCGCCACGTCGTCGTCCACCGTCGCGCGCGTGGTCGCCTGCTCGACGTCCTCTGCCGTGGCGACACCGGGCAGCGCGGCGAGCTGGACGCGCGGTGCCTCGTTGTCGGCGGCGAGGAGCGCGACGAGTTCGTCACGGGACCGTTCCGCGGCCAGGGCGTCCCGGAGCGCGGAGACGACCCAGACCGGGTGCGACCAGCGTGTCGCGAGGAGGGCCTCCCCGCCGAGGCCGGCCGTCACGAGGGCGTCCCACTCCTCCGGGGTCTTGCCGGCGACCTTCCGCATCACGGCGTTCACGAAGCCGGTGGCGCGGGCGACTCCGACCTCGCGGGCGAGCTCGACCGTGGCGGAGACCGCGGCGTGCGTCGGCGTCCGCATGCCGAGGAGCTGGTGCACGCCGAGGCGCATCACGTCGAGCACGTCGGCCTCGATGAGGTCCGCCCGGCGCCCGGACGCGACGGCGACGACCACGTCGTAGCGGCCGATCATCCGGATCGTGCCGTAGGTCAGCTCGGTTGCGAAGCCGGCGTCGCGGGCGCTGAGCCCGGCACGCCGGATGCGCGTCGGCAGGAGCAGGTTCGCGTAGGCGTCGTCGACTTGGACGGCGCGCAGGACGTCGAACGCCACGCGCCGGGCACTGACCTGACGGGGCTCCCGCGGCCGGCCCCCGGGTCGTCCCCCGGTCCGCCCGACGCCGGCGCCGCGCTGGCCGGCACCGCCACCGCGCTGGCCGCCGCCGTTCCCGCTGCGCTGGCCGCGATCGTGTTCCGCGCTCATGCGAGCACCTTCCCGTCGAGCGGTCCGAGCCCTCGGGCCCAGGCCGCGGCGTCCATCGCCTTCTTGCCGGCCGGCTGCACCTCGGTCAGCACGAGCGGTTCGTCCGCCGTCCCGACCAGCAGGGCGCCGTCCACGAGCCGGAGCGCACCGGGGGCGAGGTGCGGGGCGGTGTCCCCCGAGCCTCCCGGGCGGCCGTCGTGCGTCGCGAGCCGGTGCGTCCGCAGCAGCTTCACCCGGGTCTCGCCGAGGTGCGCGAACGCGCCCGGTTCCGGGGTGACGCCGCGGAGCCGGGCGTGCACCACGGATGCCGGGGCGGCGAAGTCGGTGCGGCCGTCCTCGAGCGTCAGTTTCGGGGCCGTCGTCGGCGCACCGAGCTGCTCGGTCGCCGTCGCCGTGCCCGCGGCGAGGGCGTCGACGACCCGGACCACCACGTCGGCGCCGGTCTCCGCCATCGCGGCGAGGACCTCGCCGGAGGTGGCCTCCGGGTCGATCGTGAAGGGCTCGGACGCGTAGACCGGGCCGGCGTCCAGGGCCTCGACCAGCTGGAAGACCGTGGCCGCGGTGGTGGTGTCGCCGGCCATCACCGCACGCTGCACGGGGGCGGCGCCGCGGTACGCCGGCAGGTCGGAGAAGTGCAGGTTGACCCAGCCGAGGCGAGGCGCGTCGAGGGCCGGGCGGCGCAGCAGCGCGCCGTACGCGACGATCACGCCGAGGTCGACGTCGAGGGCGGCGATCCGGGCGGTGACCTCGTCGTCCACCCGCGAGGCCTCGATCACCGGCAGGCCCAGCTCCGCCGCGACCTGCGCGACCGGCGTCGGCGTGAGCACGCGCTTCCGGCCCTGCGGCGTCGGCGGGCGGGTGAGCACCGCCGCGATCTCGTGGTCGGACGCCGCCAGAGCACGGAGGGTGGGGACCGCGGCAGCGGGGCTGCCGGCGACGACGAGACGCATCCGACCAGTCTCCCACGCGGCGCGCCGCCGCAGAGGCAGCGTGCCCGGCACGGAACTGTCCTCGGTGCGAGGATCCACCGCGCCGCCGAACGTCACCGTCGACGCACGGGTACGTTCACAGGCGATTCCCGGAAAGGAACGAACATGACAGACCGACTCTCCACCCCAGCACCCACCAGCTTCGCCGAGACGCCCGTGCAGAAGGGCGCCCTCGTCGTCGGCATCGTCTTCCTGCTCGTCGGCATCGCCGGCTTCATCCCGGGCCTCACCTCCGGTGACCTCGGCGGTGCCGGCAACGGTTCGATGGGCATGCTGCTCGGCATCTTCCAGGTGTCCGTCCTGCACAACATCGTCCACCTGCTCTTCGGCATCGTCGGCGTCCTGGCCGCTCGTCGTGCCAGTGGTGCGCGGCTCTACCTGGTCATCGGTGGCGTCGTCTACTTCGTGCTCTGGATCTACGGCCTGTTCACCGCGAACAGCGACAGCGCCGCGAACTTCGTGCCGCTGAACTCGGCCGACAACTGGCTGCACCTCGTCCTCGCGATCGGCATGGTCGCCCTCGGCGTCGTGCTCTCGCGTGGGCGTCGGGCACCGGTCGGCGCGGAGCGCGCCGCCCGCTGACGCGACGCGGCACATGACGGGAGGCCCGTGGCGGGATCGCCACGGGCCTCCCGTCATGTCGGGGCCGCGGTGGGCTCAGACCTCGGAGAACGGTTCGGCGTCGTCCATCCGGACCCGGAGCGCCGGGGCCGCACGTCGCTTCGTCCCGCCCTTGACGACCCGCCGGGTCGACGACCGGCGGATCACCTCGGCCTTGAGGGTCGCCGCCACCTCGGTGCCGTGCCCGTACGGGAACCGCACGATCGCCCGCACCGTCCCCGGCGTCGGGTCGTCGACGGGCACCGGGCCGAGCACCGGACCGACCGGCGCGTCACCGAGGGCCTCGATGGCACCGGTCACCGCCTCGTCCGTGCCGCTCAGGGTCGCGACCCGCACCGCCGGGGGGAAGAACAGTTCACGGCGGTCGGTGAGCTCCTCGTGCGCGGGGACGTCGAGCCGCCAGAGGGCCATCGCGTTCGCGAGCTTCCCACCGATGCCGACGAGGTACACCGGCGCTCCGGGTGCGCCCTTCGCCGCGGCGTTCGCCCAGATGCGGAGGACGTCCTCCTGCACACGGAGCCCCTCACGAGCCAGCATCCGCTCACCGTCCAGGAGCAGCACGCAGGCGTACCCGCCGGCGACGTCCGGTTCGGCGCCGCGCGTGGCGACGACGACGGCGGGGCGAGCGGGGACCGCGTCGATCGGACGTGACCCGTCCGCCACCACGATCCGGGTGTTCGGGAACGCCCGACCGAGTTCGTCGGCGGTGCGCTGGGCACCCTGGCCGACGGGCTTGAGCTTGCCGTTGCCGCACGTCGGGCAGCGGTACCCGGCCGCCAGCGCGCCGCAGAACCGGCACTGCGGGGTCGACCCGGCGTGCGGGCTGCCGAGGGGACCACCGCACACCCGGCAGTGCGCGCGCTCGCCGCACTGGGTGCAGACCAGGCCCGTGCCGAAGCCCGGGTTCGACACCTGCACGAGCACGGGGCCGTCGTGGCTGGCCTCGCGCGCTGCCCGCCAGGCACTGCTCGGGATCCGCGCCTGGGCGGCGTAGCCGTCGGCGTTCGTCTGGTGGGCGGTCGGGACCACCTTCGGCACCCGGGCGCGGTGCGGACCGATCTCCTGCAACCACCCGAGCTCGACGAGCCGCTGGACGTCGGTGCTTCGGGCGTGCGAGATCATCAGCAGCGCGGCCCCCGACTGGGACGTCCGCACCAGGGCGACGTCGCGGGTGTGCACGTACGGTGCGCGCTGCTCAGCGAACGACGGGTCGCCGTCGTCCCAGAGCGCGATGAGCCCGAGGTCTGACGCCGGCGCGTACACGGCGGCACGGCTGCCGATCGCGACGACCGGGTGGGTCCGGGCGGTCAGGAGTGCCCGGGCACGCTGCCCGTTCGTCTGCTTGGCGTCGAACCGGACCACGCGCTCGGCGGGCACCAGGACGAGCAGGGCGCGCTCGAGGTCGGCGACGTCGCGGAAGTCGGGGACGGCGATGACGGCGGAGCGCTCCCCCGCCAGCGTGTGCGCGGCGGCCTGTGCCAGGGTCGCTGCCCAGCCCGGCACCCAGGTGGGGTCGGGCGTAGCGGTGGCGTCGGTGGGCGGGTCCTCGTCGGCGGGGTCCTCGTTCGCCGGGTCCTCTTCCGCCGGGTCCTCGGGCTCGGCGGCGACCGGCGTCGGGGCGCTGAGCAGGACCGGGTGCGGGATCGCGCTGACGGCGGCACGGCCTCCGGCGTCGACCACGGACTCGATGACCGCGTCGCCGTAGCCCTCGACCGCCCCGGCCGTCACGCTGGGCGGCACGTACGCGGTGTCGCGCGCGAGCCAGGCCTTCTCCGGCCGCACCTGGCGGGTCGGTACGGCGAGCCGCAGCACGTCACTGGCGACGCCCGCGGCGCGGTCCGCCACGGCCCGGGCCAGCTGCCACACCTCCGGCGCGAGCACCGGCACCGGGCTGACGAGCTCCTCGATCGCGCTGAGCTCTCCCGGGAAGTCGTGCTCCGGGGACAGCGCGTCGACGGACACGACCTCGACCACGTAGGCGTCGGTCATCCGGGCGCCGGAGCGCAGCGGTACCCGGACCCGGACCCCCGGCACGCAGTCGTCCTCGATCTCGGCCGGCACCCGGTAGTCGAACAGACGGTCGAGCTGCGGGAGCGGCGAGTCGAGGACGACACGCGCGACGGTGGCCACGAGGGCCTCAGACGGTGGCGGAGACGAGTCCTGCCGCGGTGCGGAGCTCCTCGACGCGGTCGAGCTGCTCCCACGTGAAGCCCGGCAGTTCCCGACCGAAGTGCCCGTAGGTCGCGGTCTGCGCGTACTTCGGGGTCAGCAGGTCGAGGTCGCGGATGATCGCGGCCGGACGCAGGTCGAACACCTGCGTGATGGCGGCCTCGATCGTCGCGTCGTCCACGTGCCCGGTACCGAAGGACTCGACGTAGAGACCGACCGGCTTGGCGCGGCCGATGGCGTAGGCGACCTGGACCTCGAGGCGATCGGCGAGACCGGCCGCGACGGCGTTCTTCGCGACCCAGCGGAGCGCGTACGCCGCCGAACGGTCGACCTTCGACGGGTCCTTGCCGCTGAACGCGCCGCCACCGTGACGGGAGGCCCCGCCGTAGGTGTCGACGATGACCTTGCGGCCGGTGAGCCCGGCATCGCCCTGGGGCCCGCCGATCTCGAAGCGGCCGGTCGGGTTCACGATCACGTCGACGTGCGCGGAGTCGAGGTCCACCAGGTCGAGGACCGGACGGATGACGTGCTCGGTGATGTCGGCGGTCAGCTGCTCGAGCGAGACGCTCGGCGCGTGCTGGGTCGACAGGACCACGGTCTCGACGGTCTTCGGCGTGACGCCGTCGTACCCGACCGTGACCTGGGTCTTGCCGTCCGGACGCAGGTAGGTCAGTTCGCCGGACTTGCGCACCGCGGCGAGCTTCTCGGCCAGACGGTGGGCAAGCCAGATGGCGACCGGCATGTACTCCGGCGTCTCGTTCGTCGCGAAGCCGAACATGATGCCCTGGTCGCCGGCACCCTGGCGGTCGAGCGGGTCCATGCCGGCACCCGACCGGGTGTCGAGGGACTCGTCGACACCCTGGGCGATGTCCGGGGACTGCGCGCCGATCGAGATCTCGACGCCGCAGGTACGACCGTCGAAGCTCACGTCGGAGGAGTTGTACCCGATGCCGGTGATGACGTCGCGGACCAGCTGCGGGATCTCGACGTACCCGGAGGTCGTGACCTCTCCCGCGACGTGCACGAGCCCGGTCGTCACCATCGTCTCGACGGCGACCCGCGCGTGCGGGTCGACCGTGAGCAGGGCGTCCAGGATCGCGTCCGAGATCTGGTCGCAGATCTTGTCGGGGTGGCCTTCGGTCACCGATTCCGACGTGAACAGACGGAGCGCACTCACCGGGATCAGGCGGAGGGCTGCTGCTTGGTGACGGTCAGCTTGTCCTCGTTGATCTCGTGGAGCGCGACCGAGAGCGGCTTGTCGTCGATCGTCGAGTCGACGAGCGGACCGACGTTGTCGAAGAGCGAGCCTTCGTGCAGGTCGGCGTAGTAGTCGTTGATCTGGCGAGCACGCTTCGAGGCGAAGATCACGAGCGCGTACTTCGACTCGACCTTGCTGAGCAGGTCGTCGATGGGCGGGTCGATGATGCCCTGGGGGTTGGCCATGGGATTGCTCCTCGTCGTCGGTGCACCCGTCAGGGCGCAGAGAACAAGTCTACGACCTCGCGTGCCGCCGTGCTGACATCGGAGTTCACGATCCGCACGTCGAACTCGTCCTGGGCCGCGAGCTCCACCTTGGCGGTCTCGAGCCGGCGCGCCTGTTCCTCCGGCGATTCGGTCCCGCGGCCGATGAGCCGACGGACCAGTTCGTCCCAGGTCGGGGGCAGCAGGAACACCAGGACCGCCTCGGGCATGGCGTCCCGCACCTGGCGGGCACCCTGCAGGTCGATCTCGAGCATGACCTTCTCACCGGCGTCGAGCGCGCGGTCGATCGGCGGGCGCGGGGTGCCGTACCGGTACGAGTTGTGCACGGTCGCGTACTCGAGCAGTTCGCGGTCGCGGACCATCCGGTCGAACTCGGCGTCGTCGACGAAGTAGTAGTGCACGCCGTCGACCTCGCCCGGACGGGGCGCCCGGGTCGTCGCGGACACGCTGAGGTTCACCTCGGGGTACTGCTCGCGGATGTACGCGCTGACCGTGCCCTTGCCGACCGCGGTGGGTCCGGCGAGGACGACCAGCTTCGACGCGGCACGCTTCCGGCCGCGCTGGGCGAGCCAGTCAGCGAGCTCGGTCCGCTGGCGGCTGCCGAGTCCCCCGAGGCGCTTCGACGGCGCGATCCGGAGCGCGCCCATGACGGCTTCGGCCCGGGCGGGTCCGACTCCGGGCAGGCTCGTCAACAGGTCGCGGACCCGCAGCGAACGTTCCGCCGAGGTGGTCGCGACGACGGACTCGTCCTCGGACCACGCGGAGCGGGCGACCTTGAGCGGCGACCGGTCCCCGGCGGCGACCGCGGACTTCACCGCGGCGCGGGCACGCCGTGCGGCGACGGCGGCCTTCGCGGCGGCCACGCGGTCGACCTCCGGCGGGTTGCGGTGTGCCGGCAACGCCGACCGGTCGGCGGCGGGAGCGCTGCCCTGCTGCTCGTCGCTCACGCTGCCGGCTCCAGGGCCGCACGGATGCGGTCGGCACGGTCGGCCACGAGGGCGGCGACACCGTCCGGGCCGTCGCCGAGCAGACCGCGGGACTCGTTCACGAGCACCTGCTCGGCCCGGCTGCCGTACAGCGCACGGAGGTCCTCGATCCGGGCACCCTGGGCACCGAAGCCCGGCGCGAGCACCGGGGCGGTACCGATCTCGTCGGCGGTGATGCCGAAGTCGTCGAGGTCGAGGGTCGCGCCGAGCACGAGCCCGACGTCCCCCAGGGCCTGGTCGGCCGTCGTCCGGTTGTCGTCTGCCACGTCGACGACGATACCGGCAGCCACGGTCCGCCCGGCACGCGGGCCCTCGGCCAGCACCGCGGTCTGCAGGACCCGGGCCTCCGGGTTGCTCGTCGCGGCGAGCACGAACACACCGGCGCCGTTCTCTCGGGCGACGGCGATCGTCCCGGCCAACGAGCCGTAGCCCAGGTACGGCGACACGGTCATCGCGTCCGCCGCGAACGGTCCGTCGCGGTCGAGCCACGCCAGCGCGTAGTCGTCACCGGTGGACCCGATGTCGCCGCGCTTGACGTCCGCCACGACCAGGAGGCCCGCATCACGTGCACGACGGATCGTCGCGTCGAGTGCGCGGTAGCCGGGCACGCCGGCCGCCTCGAAGAACGCGATCTGCGGCTTCACCACGGCCGCGCGACCGGCGGCCGCGTCGACGAGGGTCGCGCCGAAGGCGGTGAGTCCGGCCTCGTCGCGGCCGAGCCCCCACGCCGCCAGGGTGGCGGCGTGGGGGTCGATGCCGACGCAGAGTGCGGACCGCGACCCGATGGCGGCGGCGAGCCGGACGCCGAACGGGGTCGGGCCTCCAGACCGGACTGGGGTCACCAGCCGGCTCGTTCGAGCGCGTAGTCCTGCAGGCTCCGGACGCTGTGCGGCGTCCCGATCGTCTCGATGGCCGCGACCGCCGCGCCGAGCTGCGAGATCGTCGTGAACAGCGGCTTGTCGGCCGCCACGGTCGCCGCGCGGATCTCGTACCCGTCCGCGCGACCGGCGGCACCGCTCGGCGTGTTGATGACGATGTCGACCTCGTTGCGGGCGAGCAGGTCGACGACGCTCTCCTGCCCCTGGCTGAACTTGCCGACGACGCCCACCAGGATCCCGTTGCGGCGGAGCACCTCGGCGGTGCCCTCGGTCGCGATGATCGTGAAGCCGAGCTGCTGCAGACGGTGCACCGGCAGGACGATGGCGCGCTTGTCGGTGTCGGCGACGCTCACGAACACGGTGCCGCTGGTCGGCAGCCCGCCGTACGCGGCCTCCTGGCTCTTGAGGAACGCCCGCGGGAAGTCGCGGTCGATGCCCATGACCTCACCGGTGGAGCGCATCTCGGGGCTGAGCACCGAGTCGACCACCTGGCCCTCGCGGGTGCGGAAGCGTCGGAAGGGCAGCACGGCCTCCTTGACGGCGATCGGGGACTCCATCGGGACGAAGGCGCCGTCGCGGCTCGGCAGCAGTCCCTCGGCGACCAGGTCGTCGATGCTCGTGCCGGTCATGACGCGGGCAGCGGCCTTGGCCAGGGCGATGCCGAGCGCCTTCGAGACGAACGGCACCGTGCGGCTGGCGCGGGGGTTCGCCTCGAGCACGTAGAGCACGCCGGCCGCGATGGCGAACTGCACGTTGAGGAGTCCGCGGACGCCGACCCCGCGGGCGATCTTCTCGGTCGCGTCGACGACGGCCTGGATCTCCGCGCGACCGAGGCCGACCGGGGGCAGGGTGCAGGAGGAATCACCGGAGTGGATGCCCGCCTCTTCGATGTGCTCCATGACGCCGCCGACGTAGAGCCGGTCGCCGTCGTAGAGCGCGTCGATGTCGATCTCGACCGCGTCGTCCAGGAAGCGGTCCACGAGCAGCGGCAGCTCCGGGCCGATGATCGCCTGGTCGGCCATCCGGTCGAAGTAGTCGGCGAGGGTGTCGGAGTCGTAGACGATCTCCATGCCGCGCCCGCCGAGCACGAAGGACGGACGGACGAGCACCGGGTAGCCGATGCCCTCGGCGACCGCGGTGGCGCTGGCCAGGTCGTGCGCGGTGCCGTTCTTCGGCGCGAGCAGACCGGCGTCGTCGAGGATGCGCGAGAACGCACCGCGCTCCTCGGCCAGGTCGATCGCGTCCGGGCTGGTGCCGAGGATCGGGATGCCGGCGGCCTCGAGCGGCTTCGCCAGGCCCAGTGCGGTCTGGCCGCCGAGCTGCACGACGACGCCGACGACCTCGCCGGAGGCCTGCTCGGCCGCGATGACCTCGAGGACGTCCTCCACCGTGAGCGGCTCGAAGTAGAGCCGGTCCGAGGTGTCGTAGTCGGTCGAGACCGTCTCCGGGTTGCAGTTCACCATGATCGTCTCGAAGCCGGCGTCGCTCAGTGCGAAGGACGCGTGCACGCACGAGTAGTCGAACTCGACGCCCTGGCCGATGCGGTTCGGGCCGGAGCCGAGGATGACGACCTTCTTGCGGTCGCTCGGGGCGACCTCGGTCTCGGTGTCGTAGGACGAGTAGTGGTACGGCGTCAAGGCCGGGAACTCGCCGGCGCAGGTGTCCACGGTCTTGAACACCGGGCGGATGCCGAGCGCGTGACGCTGGTCACGGGCCTCCTGCTCGGTGATGCCGCGCAGCGATGCGATCTGCGCGTCGCTGAAGCCGTGCTCCTTCGCCCAGCGGACGGTGTCGGCGTCGAGCGTCTCGGCGGCGCGGACCTCGTCGGCGACCTCGTTGATGAGGACGATCTGGTCGATGAACCAGGGGTCGATCTTCGTGGCCTCGAAGACCTCGGCCGCGGTGGCGCCGGCGACGAGCGCCTGCTGCACCGTGACGATGCGGCCGTCGGTCGGGATCGACGACTTCTCGAGCAGCGCGGCCTTGTCGAGCTGGTCGGCCGGGACGTCCCAGTGGAAGCTCGACCCGCGCTTCTCGAGCGAGCGCAGCGACTTCTGCAGCGCGGTGGCGTAGTTGCGGCCGATCGCCATCGCCTCGCCGACGCTCTTCATCGTCGTGGTGAGGGTGGCGTCGGCGGCCGGGAACTTCTCGAACGCGAAGCGCGGGGTCTTCACCACGACGTAGTCGAGCGTCGGCTCGAAGCTCGCCGGGGTGACGCGGGTGATGTCGTTCTGGATCTCGTCCAGGCGGTACCCGATGGCGAGCTTCGCGGCGATCTTGGCGATCGGGAAGCCCGTGGCCTTGGACGCCAGCGCGCTCGACCGCGAGACGCGGGGGTTCATCTCGATGACGATGAGGCGCCCGTTCGACGGGTCGACCGCGAACTGGATGTTGCAGCCGCCGGTGTCGACGCCGACGCGACGGATGATGTCGATGCCGATGTTCCGCATGTTCTGGTACTCGCGGTCGGTCAGCGTCAACGCAGGGGCGACCGTGATCGAGTCGCCGGTGTGCACGCCGACCGGGTCGACGTTCTCGATCGAGCAGACGACGACCGTGTTGTCGGCGTTGTCCCGCATGAGCTCGAGCTCGTACTCCTTCCAGCCGAGGATCGACTCCTCGAGCAGGACCTCGGTCGTCGGGCTGGACTGCAGCCCGTCGCCGACGAAGCGGACGAGTTCCTCCTCGGTGTACGCGAAGCCGGAACCGAGACCACCCATGGTGAAGGACGGCCGGACGACCAGCGGGTAGCCGAGGTCCTTCGCGAACTCCTTCGCCTCCTCCAGCGTGTGGGCGATGTGGCTGCGTGCCACGTCCGCGCCGGACTCGAGGACGAGCTCCTTGAAGAGCTGGCGGTCCTCACCGCGCTGGATGGCGTCCACCTTGGCGCCGATGAGCTCGACGCCGTACTTCTCGAGGATGCCGGCCTCGTCGAGGGAGATCGCCGCGTTCAGTGCGGTCTGCCCACCGAGGGTCGGCAGGACGGCGTCCGGCTGCTCGATGCGGATGATCTCCTCGAGCGACGCGTTGGTGATCGGCTCGATGTACGTCGCGTCGGCGAAGTCCGGGTCGGTCATGATCGTCGCCGGGTTCGGGTTCACCAGGATGACGCGGACGCCCTCGGCGCGGAGCACGCGGCAGGCCTGGGTGCCGGAGTAGTCGAACTCGGCGGCCTGCCCGATGACGATCGGGCCGGAGCCGATGACCAGGACGGAGCTGATGTCGGAGCGCTTGGGCATCAGTTGCCCTCCTTCGTGGTGTCGGAGCCGTGCGTCGGGTCGGCGGCGGGCGTGGTCGCGTCGGCGGTGGCCGCGTCGAGCGGCTCCCCCTGCCGACGGGCGACCACCATGTCCCGGAAGCGGTCGAAGAGGTACATGCTGTCGTGCGGTCCGGCAGCGGCCTCGGGGTGGTACTGCACGCTGAACGCGGGAATGTCGAGCGCCCGGAGGCCCTCCACCACGTTGTCGTTGAGCGAGTAGTGCGAGACCTCGACGCGGCCGAAGCCGACCGGGGACTCGAGGACCTGCCCGACGGGCGCGTCGACCGCGAAGCCGTGGTTCTGGCTCGTGATCTCGACCTTGCCGGTGGTGGTGTCGAGCACCGGCTGGTTGATGCCGCGGTGTCCGAACGGCAGCTTGTAGGTGCCGAAGCCGAGCGCGCGGCCGAGCAGCTGGTTGCCGAAGCAGATCCCGAAGAACGGGCGGCCGTCGCGGAGGCTCTCCTGCAGCAGGGTCACCTGCGCGTCGGAGGCCGACGGGTCGCCGGGGCCGTTCGAGTAGAAGAGCGCGTCGGGGTCGAGCTCACGGAGCCGTTCGACCGTGACGTCCTGCGGCAGCACGTGCACCTCGAAGCCGCGCTCGGACAGGTAGCGGGTGGTCGACGACTTCACGCCGAGGTCGAGGACGGCCAGCGTGCCGATCCGTTCCCCGACCGGTTCGACGACGTACTCCTCGGCCGTGGAGACCTCGGCGGACAGGTTCTTGCCCGCCATGCCGGCTTGCTCGGTGACGACCCGGAGCTGCTCGTCGGCGTCGAGCGTGGCGTCGGCCCCGCTGAACACGCCGCCCTTCATGGCGCCGGCGTCGCGGATGCGGCGGGTCAGGGACCGGGTGTCGATGCCGGAGATCCCGACGATGCCGTCGCGCACCAGGTGCTCGTCGAGCGAGGCGTCCGCGCGGTGGTTCGAGACCACGCGGCTGGGGTCGCGGACGACGTAGCCGGCGACCCAGATGCGACGGGACTCGGGGTCCTCGTCGTTGACGCCGGTGTTGCCGATGTGCGGCGCGGTCTGCACCACGATCTGCCCGGCGTAGGAGGGGTCGGTGAGGGTCTCCTGGTACCCGGTCATGCCGGTCGCGAAGACCACCTCGCCGAGCGTGCGCCCGCGGGCGCCGTAGGCCCAGCCGTCGTACCGGGTGCCGTCTTCGAGGACCAGTACGGCCCGTTCGCGTGTCATGAGTTCGTCCCTTCGCCCGCGGTCTGCGGGGAGTCGTTCGTCGTCGCCAGTCCCTGCAGGGCGGTGAGCGCTTCCGCGTCGCCCTCCGGGAACCGGAAGTAGGTGTCGAGGTCCGTCGCTGCTGCGGCGCCGGTCGCCGTCCATCGCAGTCGGACCAGTCCCCCGGGCTCGACCACACGGTCGATGGCCCACGTGGCCCGGTCGGCGCCGCGGACGGCACTCCGGGCGATCCACCGGTCGTCCACACCGGCGTGGTGCAGCACGACACCGGTCGCGTGCACCGTCACACCGCCGCGGCCACGGAAGCCGAGTCCGCCGGCGGTGATCCGTTCGAGCGGCTGGTCGGCGCGGGTCGTCGCGACGGTGAAGCCGTCCCAGGACCCGGCCGCCGGACCGCGGTCGGCCGGCACCGGGACGGGAGGCACGGCCTCCGCCTGCCGTCGGCTGCGCGTCCGCCAGGTGCGGGCCATCGCGACGAACAGCGCGGCCACCGCGAGCAGGATGACCCCGCCCAGCAGCCAGCGTGCCGCGTCACCGCTCATGCCGTCGCCATCCGTGCCGCCGCTGCCCGTGCCGCGACGGTCTCGCTGTCGACGAGCTGTCCGTCGAGGAGCGTGGGCATGCCGTGGTGGAAGGTCGCCACGACCCGGCCGGGCAGCGGCATGCCGAGGTACGGCGAGTTCTGCGACTGCCCGTGCAGGTCGGCTGCCGAGAAGTCGCGGCTCGCGGCGGGGTCGTAGAGCGTGATCTC
Organism: Curtobacterium sp. APC 4022; assembly: GCF_030407555.1. Classification (NCBI taxonomy): domain Bacteria; kingdom Bacillati; phylum Actinomycetota; class Actinomycetes; order Micrococcales; family Microbacteriaceae; genus Curtobacterium; species Curtobacterium sp. APC 4022. The sequence continues at coordinate 8,795 of NZ_JASDDD010000008.1, read as the reverse complement.
GGCCGGGGCACCCTCGGCGATCGCGTGGCCGTGGCCCTCGACCTGGCCGATCCGGGCCGGGGCGCTCGAGAGCACCCGGGCGACGTCGGCCCAGTCGAGTCGACCGTCCTCGACCACGGCGGCGTGCACGACGCGCAGCGCGGACTCGAGGCCGACCATGCCGTTCGCTGCGGCGGGCCACTCGCAGTGCTTCGCCTCGGCCGGGTGCGGGGCGTGGTCCGTCGCGACGATGTCGATCGTGCCGTCGGCGAGGGCCGCGCGGAGTGCCTCGACGTCCTCGCGGCGGCGGAGCGGCGGGTTCACCTTGTAGCGGGCGTCGTAGCCCGGGGCGCCATCGTGTCCGGCGATGAGGTCCTCGGTGAGCAGGAGGTGGTGCGGGGTGACCTCGGCGGTGACGTCGATGCCGCGGGTCTTCGCCCAGCGGATCACCTCGACGCTGCCCGCCGTGGAGACGTGGCAGACGTGCAGTCGTGCGCCGACGTGCTCGGCGAGCAGGACGTCGCGGGCGATGATCGACTCCTCGGCCACGGCCGGCCAGCCCGCCAGGCCGAGCTCCGAGGACAGGCGGCCCTCGTTCATCTGCGCGCCGATGGTCAGGCGGGGCTCCTGCGCGTGCTGGGCGAGCACCCCGCCGAAGCCCTTGATGTACTCGAGCGCCCGACGCATGAGCAGCGGGTCGGCGACGCACGAGCCGTCGTCGGAGAACACCCGGACCTTCGCGCGGGAGGTCGCCATCGCGCCGATCTCGGACAGGTGCGTGCCCTGCAGCCCCTGCGAGACGGCGCCGATCGGCCGGACCGTGACGTAGCCGGCGTCGTCCCCGAGCGCCTGCACCTGCTCGACGACCCCGGCGGTGTCGGCGACCGGCGACGAGTTCGCCATCGCGTTCACAGCCGTGAAGCCGCCGGCGGCCGCGGCCCGCGAGCCGGACAGGACCGTCTCGGACTCCTCGTGGCCGGGCTCCCGGAGGTGCGTGTGCAGGTCGACCAGACCCGGCAGGGCGAGCAGCCCGTCGGCGTCGACGACCGTGGCGCCGGCCGCGTCGAGACCGGACCCGACCGCGGTGACGAGCCGTCCCTCCAGGCGGATGTCGGCACGCGAGCCGTCGACCAGCTGCGCGCCACGGATCAGGTGTGCGGTCATGCGACGGACTCCTTCTGCTGGTCGCCGGTGAGGGCGAGGTAGAGCACGGCCATCCGGACCGAGACGCCGTTCGCGACCTGTTCGACGACCGTCGAACGGGCGTCGTCCGCGGCCACGCCGGCGATCTCGAGCCCGCGGTTCATCGGCCCCGGGTGCATCACGAGGGTGCGCTCCGGCAGCCGCGCGAAGCGGGCGGCGGTCAGGCCGAAGTGCCGCGTGTACTCGCGGGGGTTCGGGAAGAAGGCGTCGTTCATCCGCTCCTGCTGGATGCGGAGCGTCATCACGACGTCCGGGTCCTCGGCGAGGGCCGCGTCCAGGTCGTGGTGGACGGCGGCGCCGAACGGCCTGTCGACCGCGGGCAGCAGGGTCGGCGGGGCGGCGAAGGTGACGTGGGCACCGAGCGTCCGGAGCAGCCAGGCGTTGCTCCGGGCGACACGGCTGTGCAGCACGTCGCCGACGATGAGCACCCGGACGCCGTCGAGGCCCTGGCCGCGGCTGTCCGCGCCGTGCAGGCGGCGGCGCATCGTGAACGCGTCGAGGAGTGCCTGCGTGGGGTGCTCGTGCGTGCCGTCGCCGGCGTTCACCACGGGCACGTCGATCCAGTCGGCCTCGGCGAGCACCCGGGGGGCGCCGGACGCGCCGTGCCGGATCACGATGCCGTCGATGCCCATCGCGTCGAGGGTCTGGACGGTGTCCTTGAGGGACTCGCCCTTCGAGACGCTGGAGCCCTTCGCGGCGAAGTTGATGACGTCCGCGGACAGTCGCTTGGCGGCGGCCTCGAACGAGATGCGGGTGCGGGTCGAGTCCTCGAAGAAGAGGTTCACGATCGTCCGACCGCGGAGCGCCGGGAGCTTCCGGACCTCGCGCGTGTTGACCTCGGCCATCTCCTCGGCGACGTCGAGGATCCGCACGGCATCGTCCCGCGACAGGTCGGCGGTGGAGAGCAGGTGCCTCATGCCGCACCGCCCGGTTCCGTGCTGCCCTGTTCGATGACGACGTCGTCGACGCCGTCGGTCTCGGTCAGGTGCAGGGTGACCCGCTCGTCCCCGGCTGTCGGGAGGTTCTTGCCGACGTGGTCGGCGCGGATCGGCAGCTCGCGGTGGCCGCGGTCGACGAGGACCGCCAGCCGGACCGCACGGGGGCGTCCGATGCCCTGCAGTGCGTCGAGTGCCGCGCGGACGGTACGGCCCGAGTAGAGGACGTCGTCGACCAGGACGACGACCTTGCCGTCGACACCGCCGGCCGGGATCACCGTCGGGTGCGGTGCGCGACCGATGCCGCGGCGCAGGTCGTCGCGGTACATCGTGACGTCGAGGGCGCCGACCCGCTCACTGCCGATGCCCCCGGTGGCGGACTCCCACCCGGGCTCGATGTCGGCGAGGATGCGTCCGAGCCGCTCGGCCAGGACGGCGCCGCGGGTCGGGATGCCGAGCAACACCAGGTCCGAGCCACCGTGGTTGGCCTCGAGGATCTCGTGTGCGATGCGCGTCAGAGCGCGCGTGATGTCGGGTTGCTGCAGGACCGTTCTGGTACCCACGCAGACCTCCTTCCCCGTCTCTCTGGACGGCTCCCGTCTCTCAGGACGGCTTCAAGGATGCTGACGGGTTCGAGCCTAGTGGGACTCCTGGTCCTCCGCGACAGTCCGACCGGACGGTCCACGACCACCGGCGACGGCGCCGAGGACGCCGTTCACGAAGCCGGCCGAGTCGTCGGTGGACAGCGACTGCGCGAGCTCGACGGCTTCGGCGATCGCGACCGCGTCCGGGACCTCCGGGTTGAACCGGAGCTCCCAGACGCCCATGCGCAGGATGCAGCGGTCGAGCACCGGCATGCGGGCGATCGCCCACCCCTGCGCGTGGTCGGTGATGACGTCGTCGATCTCGTACCGGGCCTCGTCGATGCCCGTCACGATCTGCCGCGCGTAGTCCCAGCTGGAGGTGCGCTCCGGCTGGTCGAGGTGGCGGACCGTCTCGGTCGCGAGGACGTCCGCGATCGGCAGCTCGCGCACCTCGGCCACGTAGAGCATGTCGAGGGCGCGCTTGCGCGCCTTGGAACGAGCACTCATCCGGTCAGCGCCTAGTCGTTGACGCGGCCGAGGTAGTTGCCGTCACGCGTGTCGACCTTGACCTTGGTGCCGCTCTCGAGGAAGAGCGGGACCTGGATCTGGTAGCCCGTGACGATCGTCGCCGGCTTGGTGCCACCGGAGGAACGGTCGCCCTGCAGGCCCGGCTCGGTCTCGATCGTGGTGACGATCGAGGTCGGGAGCTCGACGTAGAGCGGGTTGCCCTCGTTCATCGCGATGGTGACCTGCGCGGACTCGAGCAGGAAGTTCTTCGCGTCGCCGACGACCGTCGACGGGACGCTGATCTGGTCGTAGGTGTCCTGGTCCATGAACACGTACGAGTCGCCGTCCTCGTAGAGGTACTGGTAGTCGCGGCGGTCCACCACGGCGGTCACGATCTTCGCGCCGGCGTTGAACGTGCGGTCGACGACCTTGCCCGACACGACGTTCTTGAGCTTGGTGCGCACGAAGGCGCCGCCCTTGCCCGGCTTCACGTGCTGGAACTCGACGACCGACCAGAGCTGCCCGTCGATGATGAGAACGGCGCCGTTCTTGATGTCAGTGGTACTCGCCATTGGTCTTCCGTTCGATGGTGTTGTGAAGGTCTCACGGGCTCGTGGAGCCCCGGACGAGTGTAGCGGACGGGCTACTGCCGTCGGCGCGCGACCCAGGCCTCGATCGCCGCCCACACCAGCAGCACGACGCTGGTGCCACCGAGCAGGGCCCCGGCGACGAGCGTCGAGATGACCGCGGTCGGGCGCACCGGCTCGGCGAGGTACACGACGGACAGGAGGCCCGCCCCGGCTCCCAGGAGCACGAGCAGCACCCGACGGATCATGCCCGACACCGTCTGGCGGTCCCGACGGTCGCTGAGCAGGCGGATGTTCACCGACAGCTTGCCGGCCTCCACCGCCTCGGTGATCTTGTCGATCCGCCGGGGCAGACGGCGCGCCGAGGTGACGAGGCCGAACAGCTCGCGGACCAGGACGCCCCGGATGGCCGCGGGCCGCAGCTGGTCACGGATCTGCTCGGCGGCGAGTCCGCGCGACTCCTCGAGCAGGTCGAAGGACGGGGTCAGCGTGCGGAGCGTGCCCTCGAAGATCGCGAGCGCGCGGGCCGCCGCCACGAAGTCCGCCGGCGCGCGCAGCCGGTAGCGGCCGAAGACCTCGACGGCGTCGTCGACCGTCTCGACGCCGATCCGGGCGCCCGGGCCGAGCTCCTCGGCGACGAACCGGGCCATGTCCCGACGGAAGTCCGCCTCGTCCTCCACGTTCTGGACCGGCGCCATCCGGAGCACCGTGTCGGCGATCCGCGCGGTGTCGTCCTGCAGGTACGCGGCCAACAGTTCCTGGACCGTGTCCCGGAGACCCGGGTCGAGCCTCCCGACCGATCCGAAGTCGATGAGCGCGGGCCGCCCGTCGGGCAGCACCAGCACGTTCCCCGGGTGCAGGTCCGCGTGGTAGACGCCGTCGAAGACGACCTGGCGGAGGAACGAGCGGAGGATCGAGCGCATCGGCTCGTCGAGGTCGCGGTCCGAGCGCTCGGCGCGGATCGCGCTGAGCGTGTCGCCCTCCAGGAACTCCATCACGAGCACGCGGCGGCTCGACAGGTCCCGGTAGGGCTCCGGGAACCGGACCTCGTCGGGCCGGGCGCTGCGGGCCTGGGCGGCGCGGAGCGACTCGAGGTTCCGGAGCTCGGCCGAGAAGTCCACCTGCCGGATCAGGTCGGCGCCGTACTGTTCGGCGACCTGGACGATCCCGAGCTGACGGGCCTGGGCCGAGGTCCGGGTCAGGAACCGCACGGCCCGGAGCGCGATGTCGACGTCACGGCGGACGGCCGCGTCGATGCCCGGGCGCTGGACCTTCACGGCCACCGCGGTGCCGTCGGTGAGCCGGGCGCGGTGCACCTGCGCGATCGACGCCGCGGCGACCGGCTCGGGGTCGAACGAGGCGAACACCCGGTCCACCGGCGCACCGAGTTCGGCCTCGAGCAGTGCCGTGACCTCCTCGGGCGCGGCGGGACGGACGTTCCGCTGCAGGTGCGCGAGTTCCTCGGTCCACTCCTCCGGCAGCAGGTCGTCGCGGGTCGAGAGCAGCTGGCCCATCTTCACGAACCCGCCGCCGGCCTCCTCGAGCGCACGGCGGAGGTGGTCCGCCTGGCTGCGGCGGAGCTCGGACGTCGCCGGGTCGTGCGAGAAGTCGAGGCGCCGGAAGGGCAGCAGCGCGTGCCGTCGGGCGATGCCGAGGACCTCCGCGAAGCGACGGCCCCGACTCCGGAACCCCGCGGGTTCCTGACGCTGCTGGGGGGAGAAGTCGCTGAGGCGGGGCGGGTTGGGCACGGTGTCAGTCTGCTCCGCGGGCCTGGGGTCCAGCGGGGCGCGCTGCGGTCCCGGCGCCCGACCGGGTCACACGCTCAGGCGCCGACCTCCTGGTAGGCGGTGAAGAGCAGGTGGTCCTCGGGCCCCTCGAGCGTCACGGGCTTGCCCACCGCGTCGAGGATGATGAAGCGGAGCATGCCGGCCCGCGCCTTCTTGTCGCGGCGCATGGTCGCGAGCAGGCTCTGCCAGCGGCCGAGCGGGTACGTCGTCGGCAGGGACAGCGAGTCCAGGATCGAGCGGTGCCGGTCGACCGTGGCGTCGTCCAGGTGCCCGGTGAGCCGTGCGAGCTCGGCGGCGAACACCATGCCGACCGCGACCGCCGCACCGTGCCGCCACTGGTACCGCTCGGCGTGCTCGATCGCGTGGCCGAGGGTGTGGCCGTAGTTGAGGACCTCGCGGCGCCCCTGCTCGGTGAAGTCCTCCGACACGACCTGTGCCTTCAGCTCGATCGCGAGCTCGACCACGCGCCGGAACTCCGGGGTCGTCGGGTCGGTCACGCGGTCGACGTCCGCCTCGATCACGTCGAGGATCTCGGGCACCGCGATGAAGCCGGCCTTCACGATCTCGGCGAAGCCCGCCAGGATCTCGTTGCGCGGCAGGCTGCGGAGCAGGTCGAGGTCGCCGACCACGGCGCGCGGGGCCGCGAAGGCGCCGACCAGGTTCTTGCCCTCGTTCGTGTTGATGCCGGTCTTGCCGCCGACGCTGGCGTCGACCAGGCCGAGGACCGTCGTCGGCATCGACAGGTACGGCACGCCGCGCAGCCAGGTGGCGGCGACGAACCCGGCGAGGTCGGTGACCGCGCCGCCACCGAGGCCGATCACGGCATCGGTGCGGGTGAAGTCCGACTGGCCCATGACCTGCCAGCAGAACGATGCGACCTCGATGCGCTTGGCGGCCTCGGCGTCGGGTACCTCGGCGATGAGGGCTTCGAGCCCGGCGCCGACGAGCAGCTGGCGGAGGTCCTCGGCACGGGCACCCAGGGTCGGGGCATGCACGATGAGCACCTTCGCCACGCGGGGGCCGAGCAGAGCGGGGACCGAGGCGAGCAGACCGTTGCCGATCGCGACGACGTAGCCGCCCTCACCGCCGACGCGGATCTCGGTGGTGCCTTCGGGCAGGGTCGACTCGGTCACGGTGCTCCTTCGTCGGAGGTGGGTGCTGCGGGGCTGGGTGCTGCGGGGCTGGGCGGTGCGGTACCGGGTGCTGCGGTACCGGGGGTTGCGGTACCGGGTGCTGCGGTTCGGGGTGCTGCGGGCGTGGGTTCCGCGTCGCTGCCCGGGGTGCTGCGGACCCAGGCGACGATGTCCTCGGCGACCCGGGACATCGGCCGGCGTGAGGTGTCGAACACCGCGTGGGCCAGCTCGGCGTAGGTGTCGGCCCGCTCGTCGAGGATGCGCTGCCACGCCGTGATGCCACCCGCGGCGATCAGCGGGCGGTCACTCCCGACGATCCGTGCGGCGACCGCCTCGGCCGTCACGGTGAGCAGGACGACGTGCGCCCCGGCCATCGCGGCGCGGGTGTCCGGGTGCATGACCGCTCCCCCGCCGACCGACACGACTCCGCCGGTCAGCACGGCCTGACGGACCGCGGCGGCCTCGAGTTCGCGGAACGCCGGCTCACCGTGCTCGGCGAAGAACTGCGGGAGCGGACCGTGCTCGCGGACGATCACCCGGTCGGTGTCGGTGAACGGGACGCCGAGGGCCTTCGCGACCCGGCGGCCGACGCTCGACTTGCCGGCACCCATCGGACCGATCACGACGATCGGCGCTGCGGTCGACCCACTGAGCATGACGACCATCCTCCCACAGCGACGACGGGCGGCGTCCGGTGCCCCGTGTGGGACACCGACCGCCGCCCGTCGCGTGGTCGTGCTGGTGGTCCGACCGCCTACTGGTAGTCGGGGTGTGCCCGCAGCCAGGCCTGGAACTGCTTGACGGCCTGTTCGTGCTGCGCGAGCGTGTCCGAGAACACCGTCTCCCCGGTCTCCAGGTTCACCGTCACGAAGTAGCGCCAGTTGCCGGTCGCCATCTTGGTCACCGCGTTCAGGGCGAGGTCACCCGGGTTGGAGATCGGCGCCGGCGGCAGCCCCTCGTGCTGGTAGGTGTTGTAGCGGTTCGACTTGTCCGCTCGCTCGGCGTCCGTCGTCGTCACGCGGTGGGTGTTGCCCGTGCCGTAGGCGACCGTCGCGTCGGACTGCAGGAGCATCCCGTCGTCGAGCCGGTTCTGGAACACCCGGGCGACCTTCGGGTAGTCGGCGGCGAGGCCGGCCTCCTTCTGCACGAGCGACGCGAACACGACGACGCGCTCCTGGTCGGCCTCGGCGACACCGGCGGTCTTCAGGTGCTGCTTCATGGTGTCGACCATGGTCTGGAAGTACTGCTTCGCCGTCCACTTCGGGTTGATCGGGTACGTGGCCGGGAACAGCCAGCCCTCGAGCGTGGTGACGCCGGACGGCAGACCGTAGGCGGAGAGGTCCTTCGCAGCGGCCTCGACGTCGGCCTTGCTCAGCCCGGCCTTCGAGACCATGCCGGCTTCGATGTCCGCAAGCGCCGTGCCCTCGGGGATGACGATGGACGGGTCCTGGACACGGTTGGCCTTGTCCTGCAGTGCCGTCAGCGCGGCCTTCGAGCTCATCTTCTTCTTCAGTGCGTACGAGCCCGGCTGGAACTGCACGTTCGGCGACGCGAGCAGCAGCTGGTAGAACACCTTCGAGGTCTTCACGACACCGCTCCGCTGCAGCGTCGCGGCGACGTCCTCGCCGATGTCGCCGTCCTTGATCGTGATCGTCACCTTCGAGGTGCCGTCGCCGGTGTAGTCGTCGCTCTCCTGCGAGCCCGAGATCGCGCTGGCGATGGCCTGGATCTTCGGGGCGGCGAAGTTGTAGGCGACGGCACCGCCGGCGACCACGATCGCCACGATGACGATCCCGGCGATCAGCGGGCCCTTGCGTCGCGGCGGACGTTCGTCGCGCGGCGGCCGGGAGGCTCCACCACGTCGGCCTCCGTCGTCACCACCTCGCCCTCCGGCACCGCGGCCGCCGCCGGCGAGGTCGTCACCGGCGAGGTCGTCGTCGCTGGGGCCGTCGTCGAGGGGGCCGTCCGCCGGCCGGGCGTCGGTCGCGACGGCGCTGGCTGCGGCATCCGCAGCCGCCCCGGCACTCGCGTCCTCGCCGCGCGCTCCCGGGACCGGACCGCTGTGGAGGGAGCCGCCGAG
>NZ_JASDDD010000071.1:0-14594 GCF_030407555.1 Curtobacterium sp. APC 4022 | reverse complement strand
CGGACGACACCGCTGCTGCGCACCGCCCGGCCCGCGGGCTCGATGCGGACGTCGTCGAGCCAGCCGCGGACCGGGCGGTGCGCAGCAGCGGTGTCGTCCGCGCCGGTGGCGGGGGTGGGCTGGTCTGCTCGGCCGAGGCGGGCCTCCAGGCGGTCCACCACCCGGCCGACGTACGCCGACAGGTCGACGGTCCGCCGGTTCCACTGGTCGACCCACTGCTTGCGGGCGTCGTCCTGCGCCTCGGGGGTGACCGCGTCGCCGTACTGGTCGACAAGGCGAGCCTGGTCGACGGGGCGAGCCTGGTCGACGGCGCGAGCCGGGTCGACGCGGTGCGCGCCCGACGCTCCGTCGCTCAGCCGGGTGCCGTCGGTGAAGACGATGTCGAGTGCGAACGCCGTGGCGGCCCAGAACCCGTCCAGGTCCCGTTCGGCCGGTTCGGTCTGCCCCGCGGGCAGGGACCGTTCCGGGAACCAGACCCAGGTCAGGACGTCGGTGGGCCCGACCTCGTGTCCGTCGAGCCCGGGGACGACCACGACGGTCGTCCCCGGGCCGGTCCGTTCGACCGGGGACGCCTCGTGCGAGACGAACCCGACCCCGTTCCGGGCCGCGACGGCGGTCGTCGGGCCAGCAGTCGTCGGACTGGCAGTCGTCTGGCCGCCACGGCGTTCGTCACTCATGGATCCGTCGTCTCCTACTTGTAGACGGCCGACTGGCCGTAGAGCACCTTCGTGAACCCGGACACGTACGGGCTGACGTCGCCGTCCGGCAGGTTGTACGTCATGAAGACGCCGTACCCGTCGGCCTTGCTGCGCTGCGCCAGGCTCACCGCGGTCGCTGCCGGGGTGTTCTGGATGTCGATCGCGGCGGCGGACAGCTTCGACTTCCCGACCCCCGGGATCGTCGGCGCCGTGTAGGTGCCGTAGTAGGGGTTCCAGGCGTAGTCGAGCTTCTTGCCGATGGACGGGTTCGCGGTCTTCAGGGCGTCGGACGACGGGCCGATGTCGTAGAACGAGATGATCTTGCCCGGCATGTCCGCTCGGAGCGCCGAGATGAGCCACCCGATCGACTGCTCGTTCGGCTGCGGGGTGCCGTCCACGCCGTAGTCCGAGTACTCGTCGTCCAGGTCGACGCCGTCCAGCCCGTACTGCTTCACGGTGGCGGCGACCTGCGCGGCGAACTCCCGCGCCTCGGCCTTCGAGGTGAAGTTCGCCAGCCCGGTGCCCTGGTGGTTCCCGAGCACCGAGAGCGTCACCTTGATGCCCTTGGCCTGCAGCGGACGGATCTGCGTCGCCGCCTGGTCGAGGGTGCGCTGCACGTTCTCGTTGGCGTACAGGACCGCGTCGCCGTCGGCGTCGCGGTTGATGTTCGCGGCGAAGATGATCGCCACGTCGAACGCGTTCGCGCCGTTCGCGAGCGTGTACCGGCCGACGTTCCGCAGTTCGTCGTTGTTCACCTCGACGTACGCGATGCTCGTCGGCCCGGTCTTCGTCGGGGCGCCGTGGCCCGGCCGCCCGTGCCCGTGCCCCTGCCCCTGGCCCCCGTGGCCCTGGCCGTGCCCGTGCGATGCCGCTGCCGGCCCGCCCGGTGCTGCCGATGCGGCGGCGGGCACCATCGGCGCCGCCACCATGGCGACCAGCGCCGCCACGATCCCGATCTTCATGGACTTCTGCATGTCACTCCTCTTCGAGTGGTGTCCGCGGCGACGAGGTGCCGCCGCGGGTCCACGACCGACCGGCCGTGGACCCGCCGCCGGGACACCCGAAGTCCCGACGGCGGGGGTCTCAGCGGGCGCCGGTCAGCGGCCGCTCCGCGGGAAGCGGAAGGTGCGGACCTCGAAGGCGTCGACCGCGAAGGCCGCCACACCGTCGGTGACCGCCGCGACGCCGGGCAGTGCCGGGTCGGCCTCCTCGAGCAGCGTGACCTCGACCGGCTCCCCGAAGGGCCCGTCGACGCCCAGTCCGCCGATACCCCGTCGTCCCGCCGGCTCGTACACGCGGACGACCAGGTCGCCGGAGCGGTCGTCGGCGAGCTTCACGGCCGACACCACCACGTCGCCGGAGGCCTGGACGAGCGGCCCGAAGCCGTGGTCGCCGGTGACGGTCCGGGCGGCGCTGTTCATCGCCGTGCCGGCCGCGGTCGCCCCGATCACGTCGGTGCCGATGACCAGGCCGTACCGGTGGGTCTGGACGCCCTGGTCGGTCTCCGGGTCCGGGAACCGCGGCGCCCGCAACAACGAGAGCCGAAGGGTGGTCGTGACGTGCCCGTCGACCGAGTCGCGGGTGACGTCGAACCCGTGGATCGAGTCGTTCACCAGCGCGACGCCGAACCCGGGCTCCTCGGCGAGCACGAAGCGGTGCATCGACGTCTCGAACTTCGCCGCCTCCCACGAGGTGTTCGTGTGCGTCACCCGCTTCTGCGCGCCGAACTGGGTCTCCGCGATGGTGTGCTCGGCGCGGACGTCGAGCGGGAACGCCACCTTGAGGAACTTCTCGGTCTCGTGCCAGTCCGTGACCTGCGCGAACTCCAGGGTGCGGGCCTCCGGTGCGAGGGTGATCTCCTGCGTCACGGTCGACTCGCTGAACGCTCGCGAGACGGTGACGCGGGCGGTGCCGTCCGCGTCGACCGAGCCGCGCAGGGCGGTGACGTCGACCAGGTCGTCGACCCGGTTCCGGTAGTACCGGTCGACGTCCCACGCGTCCCACATGTTCGGGAAGTCCTGGTGCAGCTGCAGCAGGTTCGCCACCTGGCCGGGGGCGATCGCGTCGCGTCCGGTCGTCAGGTCGACGGCACTCGTGACGAGTCCACGGCCGTCGACGACGACGCGGACCAGCTCGTTGGTGAGCACGAACCCACCGTCGGCCTCGGTGAGCGACACCGCGGTCGTCGCCGGGACGTCGGTCGCGACGACCGCGCTGAGCGCTCCGGTACCGGCCTGGAGGACCGGGGCCGGGTTGGCGACGACCGTCCGGTCCCCGTTCCCGGCGAGGGCCGACAGAGCGGCGGCGATGAGGGCCTCCAGGCGGTCCGCGATCTCGGCGTACCGCTCGATGGCCTCGCGGTGCACCCACGCGATCGAGGTGCCCGGCAGGATGTCGTGGAACTGCTGGAGCAGGACCTGCTGCCACAGCGCGTCGAGTTCGTCGTACGGGTACGCGAAGTCGGTGCGGGCGGCGGCCGTCGCGCACCACAGCTCCGCCTCGACGAGCAGGTGCTCGCTGCGACGGTTGCCCTGCTTGGTCTGGTGCTGGCTGGTCAGGGTCGCGCGGTGCAGCTCGAGGTAGAGCTCGCCGACCCACACCGGCGGGTTCTCGAGCTCGGACTTCGCACGGTCGAAGAACGCATCGGGGTGCTCCCACGTGACGCGGGCGCTGCCCTCCAGGTCGGCGAGCCGTGCGGCGGTGCCGGTCATCTCGCGCGTGGTGCCACCGCCGCCGTCGCCCCAGCCGACGGGGGCGATCGAGCCGGAGGCCAGGCGGTTCTCACGGAACTGGCGCGAGGCCTTCGCCACCTCGGACCCGGACAGGCGCGAGTTGTACGTGTCCATCGACGGGAAGTGCGAGAACACCCGCGATCCGTCGATGCCTTCCCAGAGGAACGTGTGGTGCGGGAACTTGTTGACCTGGTTCCACGAGATCTTCTGCGTGAAGAACCACTCGAAGCCCGCGCGGCGCATCAGCTGCGGCAACGCCGGCGAGTACCCGAAGCTGTCGGGCAGCCAGACACCCTTCGGTCGGATGCCGAACTCGCGCTCGAAGAACCGCTGGCCCTGCGAGAACTGCCGGACGATGCTCTCACCGGTCGGCATCACCGTGTCGGACTCGACCCACATCCCGCCGAGCGGCAGGAACCGGCCGGCGGCGACGGCGTCCTTCACCTTCGCGTAGACCTCGGGGCGGTGCTCCTTGATCCACGCGTACTGCTGCGCACTGGACATGCCGTAGAGGAAGTCGTCGGTCTGCCCGATCAGCTCCGTCATGCTCGACGTGGTGCGGGCGACCTTGCGGATCGTCTCGCGCACCGGCCAGAGCCAGGCGGAGTCGATGTGCGCGTGGCCGACGGCGGAGATCCGGTGCGCGGAGGCCTCGGCGGGGGCGGCGAGCACCTCGGCGAGCGCGGCGCGGGCATCGGACGCCGTCTCCGGGATGTGCTGCAGGTCGAGGGCGTCCAGGGCGTCGTCGAGCGCCTGCAGGATCCGCATCCGGCGCGGGCCCTGCGGCAGTTCCTCCTGCAGTTCGAGCAGGACGTCGATGTCGAGCGCGAGTTCGTGCACCTCGGACGCGAAGACGGCCAGGTCCATCCGACGCGACGTGTAGAGCCGCTTCGACGACGAGGTCCGGATGTCGCCCTCCTGCGTCACGAGGAAGGGGTGGTAGTCGAGCAAGACCGGGTTGGACGCTGCCTCGACGAAGAACTCGACGGTCTCGCCACCGACGGCCTCTTCGGCGAGGAGCACCCACTGGTTGCGGGGGTTGATCGACTTCACCGGGGTGCCGTCGGACAGGTACACGAGTCCTTCGCACTGGAAGCCCGGCATGTTCTTGTCGAACCCGAGGTCGACGATCGCCTCGACGCGCTGCCCGGCCCACTCGATGGGGACCGTGCCGCTCAGCCGGAACCAGGTGGTGCCCCACGCGGCGCCCCAGGGGGTGCCCACCTCGTACGGCTCGAAGGTGAGCGCGAGCCCCTCGGCGGGGGCGATCGGCTCGCCGGGCAGCTCGTGCCAGGCGGTGTCGAGCGGGACGGCGGTGGCGTGCACCTCGGGCAGGATGCGCTCGTCGAGCACACGGCGTGCGCGGCCGATGGTGAGCAGGATGTCGTCGTGCATGGGTCCTTCCGGGGACGGCGGTGGTCGTGCGGTTCGGTCAGGGCATGGTCGCGGGGTGCGCGACCGACAGCGTGGTCGTCGTGGTCTCGGCTGGGACGTCGACGCAGGTGCGGATGCCGCGCGCAGCCAGCAGCGCGGTGTCGCCGAGGCGGGAGCGCAGGACCACCTGCGGGCCGCGTCCGTCCTGCTCGGCGATGCTGAGCCAGGCGGCGGCGAACCGGCCGCCGGGGGCCGAGTCGGCGCGGGTGCCGGAACGGGGCACTCCGTCGGGTGTGACGTCGTCGAGCACGAGTGCGGTCGACGGCGGGGTGGGTGCCTCGGAGCGACCGTCGCCGAACGCCAGCGCCATCTCGCGGAACCGCTCCCCCGTCGGCTTCACCCGGCCGTCGTTCGTCAGGAGACCGAGGTCGTACTCGAGCTCCGGGAAGTCCGCGAGCGACCGGGACACGTCGTGCGAGCACCACCACGTGATGCCGGCGAGGTGCTGCACGTCGAGGGCGTGCCGGATCGTCTGCTCGGTGAAGTCCGGGGCGTCGGCCACGTCCACCACGTTGGTCGGTGCGCCGACCTCCTGCAACCAGTTCGGCCGGTCAGCGCGCTCGTTCCACGCGGCGGCGAGCTGGAGCAGGTACTCGCCGTGTCGGACGGATCCGGCGCCCATGGCTCCGTGCAGGCGGGCGGCGCCGTTGAACACCCACGAGTGCGTGACGGTGGCGTCGCCGTGCTCGGCGGCGTGCTCGGGGCCGAACGGCTGGGCGTCGTCGTACCAGGCGGCGTCGTACTGGGCCAGGGTGACCAGCGGTCGCCGGGGCGGCGGGGCGGACGTGCCACGGGCCTCCCGGCCGATGCCGATGCCGGTGCCGGTGCCGAGCCCCGCGCGGGCCGCGTCGACCATCGCCGCCGCCCACGCGTGCCCCTGGGCCGGCGTCGTCGGGAACGGCGCCGGGTGCGGGGCGTGCGCGAACTGGTTCACCTCGTTGCCGATGGTGATCCCGAGCAGGTTCGGCCGGTCGGCCACCGCGTCGGCGAGCGCCCGGACGTAGTCGGCGGTCGACGCGACGACCTCCGGGTCGGTGAACATGTTCCGGCGGTGCCAGCTGTCCAGCCACGACGGCACGAAGTCGAAGCTCGACAGGTGCCCCTGCAGCGCGTCGACGTTGACGTCGAGCCCGAACGAGCCGGCGATGTCGACGACGGTGGCGACGTCCTGCAGCGCCGCGGGCCGGATCAGCGTCCGGTTCGGCTGCACGACCGGCCAGAGCGGGAAGATCCGCACGTGGTCGGCGCCGAGGCCGGCGATGGCCTCGAGGTCCCGCGCGGTGTCCGAGGGTGAGAAGTCCAGCCACGAGTGGAACCACCCGTTCGACGGGGTGTGGTTGACGCCGAAGCGCATCAGCCCTTCACCCCGCCCTCTTCCACGCCCTTGAAGAAGAAGCGCTGCAGGAGCGCGAAGATCACCGCGATCGGGATGAAGGCGATCATCGTGCCGGCGGCGATCATCCGCTGGTCGGTGGCGAACGTGCCCTGCAGGTACTGCAGGCCGACGGTCAGGGTGAGCTTGTCCGGCGACTGCAGGACGATGAGCGGCCAGAGGAAGTCGTCCCAGGCGCCGATGAACGAGAAGATCGCGATGACGGCGATGGTCCCCTGCACGGCCGGGAACGAGATGTACCGGAGCCGCTGCAGGGCGTTCGCGCCGTCCATCACGGCGGCCTGGTCGATCTCCTCGGGCACCTGCCGGAACGCGTTGAACATGAGCAGCACGTTGAGCGCCGCGATCATGCCAGGCAGGGCGACCCCGACCAGGGAGTCGGCGAGGCCGAGGTCCTTGACGGTGACGAACTGGGAGATGATCGTCGCCTCGCCGGGCAGCACCAGGGTGGCGAGGAACAGACCCAGGACGAGCTTGCGGAACCGCCACTGCAGCCGTGCCAGGGCGAAGCCGGCGAGGGTCGCGAAGACGATGTTCCCGAGCACGTCGATCGCGGCGACGATGAGCGAGTTGCCGATGTACCCGAAGACCGGGATCGCGTCGGCCACCCGCAGGTAGTTGCCGATCGTCGGCTGCGAGGGGATGAACGACGGGTTCGCGGTGTAGATGTCCTCGCCGGTGCCCTTCAGCGACGTCGAGAGCTGCCAGACGAACGGGCCGATCGTGATGAACAGCACGACGACGAGCAGGACGTAGCGGACCACCTTCTCGCGGGTGGACATCACGCCCCACACGGCGCGTCGGCGCCGCTTGCCGGGCGGCCTGGAGGCTCCCCTCCCGCCCGTCGCGCCGGCCACGTCGGGCGTCGGTGCGGCCAGGCCGGCGTTGCCGCCGATGACGGGTTCGCTGGTGTCGGTCGTGTTCGTCACTTGTCCGCCTTGCTGTTCATCCGGGCGAGGGCGAGCATCGGGATGAGCGTCACGGCGAAGAGCAGGAGGCTCAGGGCGGACGCGTAGCCGAGGTTGCCGGTGAAGCCGCGGGCGTACTGCTGGATGAGCATGACGAGGGAGTTGTCCTGGCCGCCGGGGCCACCCGTCCCGTTCGTCAGGATGTAGAGCTCGCTGAACACCCGGAGCGCGGAGACGCAGACCAGGATGCCGACGAGTGTCATCGTGCCGCGGACACCGGGCATGGTGACCGACCAGAAGCGTCGGACGGAACCGGCGCCGTCGAGGGCGGCGGCCTCGTGCAGGTCCTTGCCGACGTTCCCGAGGGCCGCCAGGAAGATGATCATGTAGTAGCCGAGGCCCTTCCACACGGTCAGGCTGATGGCGCTGAACAGCAGGAGCCACCGGTCGGTGAGGAACGGGATCGCCCCCTGCACGATGCCGAGCGACTGGGCCATCTCGTTGACGACGCCACGGTCGTCGAGGATCCAGTTCCAGATCAGCCCGACGACGACCGCGCTCGCGATCACCGGCGTGTAGTACGCGGTGCGGAAGAACGCGATGCCGGGCATCTTGTGCTGGACGAGCACCGCCATCAGGAGCGGGAGGACCGTCAGCAGCGGCAGGCACACCGCCATGTAGATGACGCTGTTGAGCAGCGCCTCCCACACCTGCGGGTCCGCGAGCAGGGTCCGGAAGTTCGCCGTCCCGACCCAGGCGCTGACCCCGCCGAGCGGGCTGGCGTTCGTGAACGACAGCCGCACGGTGTTGATCGACGGCCAGAGACTGAACGCGAGCAGCCAGACCAGTGCGGGCAGCACCAGCAGCCAGGGCGTGAACCAGCGGTTCGCACGCATGACGATCCTCCCTCTTCCTTGACGTGACGGGGCTGGATCAGCCGTTGGCGAGCAGGGTGTTCATCTTGTCCTGGGCGGTCTGCAGCGCCTTCTCGGGGCTCACGCCGCCCTTCATCGCCAGCGCGATCTGCTGGTCGAGGAAGTCCGTCATGGCCGAGTTGGCCTCGACCGGGTTGAGGTTCTTCGCGGTCTTCAGCGCCTCGTTGGCGAGGACGCGGGCCTTGGCCTGCACGGTGCCGTCGTCCTTCGAGAAGAACGGGTCGGACTGCGACGACTTCGTCGAGGGGAAGATGTTCACCAGGTGTGCGAACGCCTCCTGGTTCTCCGCGTTCGTCATGAACGCGGCGAGCGCTTCGGCGGTGGCGATGTGCTTGCTCTTCGCCGAGACGCTGAGGCCCTGCACGTACAGCGGCGGGTTGTCCAGTGCCGGCGAGACGATGATGTTGCCCTTGAGCGACGGGTTGTTCTTCTCGAAGTCGCTGATCGCGGTCGCGCCACCGGTGGTCCAGGCGACCTTGCCCTGCGTGAAGAGGGTGGAGTTGCCGAGGTAGTCGGTGTTGAGGACCGACGACGGCATCAGGCCCTCCTTGTAGGCCTTCGCGTACTTCGTGATGAGGTCGGCCGCCTTCGACGAGTTCGCGAACGTGAACTTCGTGCCGTCGGCGTTGAGGATCTTGACGCCGGCGAGCGAGAAGTCGCTCAGGCCGGGCTTGCGGCTCATCAGGTAGTCGTCCGGGCACTTCTGGTGCATGGTCTCGGCCTGCGAGAACAGCTCGTCGGTGGTCTTCGGCGGGCTGGCCGGATCGAGACCGCACTTCGTGAACATCGTCTTGTTCCAGTAGTCGATGTCGGTGTTGAGGTACCAGGGGTAGCCGAAGGTGCCGTCGACGCCCTTGTAGTCGTAGGCGGTGAGCGAGCCCTTGACGTAGGTGCTCGAGAGCGTGCTGTCGTCCTTCGCGACGTCCTGCAGGAACCCGCGCTTGGCGAGGGGCAGGGCGATGTCCGGCGGCAGGTTGATGACGTCGGGCAGCGAGTTGCTCGACGCCTGGCTGAGCACCTTGTCGGCGTACCCGTCGCCGGGCTGGTCGACGAGCTTGACCTGCGCGTCCGGGTACTTCTTCTCGAACGCCTTCACGACCCCGTTGAGGTAGTCCGTGTAGGTCGGCGTGAGGGCCCAGGTCTGCAGGGTGATCGACCCGCTGACCTTCCCGTCACCGCCGCCGGTGCTGGCGGTGCCGCCACTCGAGCAGCCGGTGAGGACGAGGGCGGTCGCTGCGGCGCCTGCCAGGATCGCGGCCACTCGGCCCGACGTGGTGCGGTGGGTGCTTCTCATCGTTGCTGACTCCTTCGTCGAGCTGCTGAACCGGTTCAGCGATGTGCGCCGAACCCCTGCGTGACGGCGACGATGCCTGACTAAAGCGCTATAGTCAACCCCGTGGCCACAGGACGTCGAACGACGATCGCGGACATCGCAGCCCGGGCTGGCGTGTCCATCAGCGCCGTGTCGTTCGCACTGAACGGGCGCCCGGGCGTCTCCGAGTCGACACGGGAACGGGTGCGCCAGGTGGCCCGGGACCTCGACTGGCAGCCGCACACCGCCGCGCGGGCCCTGGGCGGCGCGAAGGCCGGGTCGATCGGCTTCGTCCTCAACCGGCCGGCCCGCACCCTGGGCACCGAGTCGTTCTTCGGCGACCTGATCTCCGGCATCCAGCTCGGCCTGACCGGCACCCACATCGGCATGACGCTGCTCGTCGCCCGTGATGCCGAGGAAGAGCTCGAGACCTACCGCGACTGGTGGCGCGGACATCGTGTCGACGGCGTGATCGTGATCGACCCACGACGGGACGACGACCGGCTGCGCCTGCTCGCCGAACTTGGCATGCCGTCGGTCGTCGTCGGCTCCCACCCCTCGCCCGCCGGCGCGGCCCCGAGCGTCTGGATCGACGACTCCGACGCCACCGACACGGTCCTGCGCTACCTGCGTGCCCTCGGACACCGGCGGATCGCGCACGTCTCCGGGCCGCCCGAGTTCGAACACACCGCTCTGCGGATCGACCGGGTGCGGGCGTTCGCCGGCGCGGGCGACGACCCCGACGACCGGACCGAGTCCGTGCCGACCGACTACTCCGCCGAAGCCGGCGCCGCAGCCACCCGCCGTCTGCTCTCGGCAGCGACCCGACCGACCGCGATCGTCTTCGACAACGACGTCCTCGCCGTCGCCGGGCTCGGCGTCGCCAGCGAGATGGGCGTGCGGGTGCCGCAGGACGTCTCGATCGTGTCGTTCGACGACTCGGCGATGATCCGGCTCGTCCGGCCCGCGATCACCTCGCTGACGCGTGACACCGTCGAGCTCGGACAGCGGGCCGCCGTCCTGCTCCGAGAGCAGATCGAGTCCGACGCTCCCCTGCCGTCACGCCCGGGCCCCGAACTGACCCTGAGCGTCCGCGAGTCCACCGCCCGCATCACCCCCTGATCTGGTCGCCGGGTCGTCCCGGACACGCCGGAGCGCAGGCGGGACTTGATGCCGCGCTCGAACACATGTTCGAATACGACGGTGGGACGGCGTCGCGAGAACCGGTGGCAGCCCCCGGAACACCCGGAGGTGGAACGCCCGAGCGCCTTCACCCTGTCGGAGGAGGCCCGGGGTGGCGACGTCTGCCACGCGGTCACCCCGATCCCGGTCTGGGCGTGGGTGCAGTTCCCGACCTTCCACGTCCGCGTGAAGGCCTTCGCCCGCAGCTGGACCCGCGACGCCGTCCTGGTCGAGTGGGCGCAGTTCGGGCAGCAGGCAGACGCGTGGATCTGGCGCTCGGCCGTCAAGCACCGCACCCTGCGCCCGGTCGATCCCCGGACCGGGCACGCGCCGACGAACGGCAGCCGGTCCGACCCACGGCCGGTGCGATCGCGTTCTCCGGAGTCCGCATGACGCACTGCGTTGACTTCCCGACCGCCGACGAGGATCGTTCGTGACACGCCGGTTCGTGGAACTACTCGATCATCGAGACATCCGGCCGCACCGCAGGGAGGAGGCACCGTGAAGAAGACCGACGTGCCCTCCTGGGTCGCCCACGTGCTCACCCCGCCCGAGGTCATCGCCGCCTACGTCGACCGCCGGGTCAACGACCCGTCGCTGCTGTCCGGCGTGCAGGCGGAGCCCACGTACGCGGACTTCCTCCGCGCCGAGTAGGCGCCGAGTCACCGGCACCGCGACGCCCGGTCAGGTCGACGCGATGCCCCGTCAGACCGCCGCGACGACCGGTCAGGCCGCCGCGACGCCCCGCCGCGACGTGAGCGTGACCCCGGCGCTCGCCGCGGTGACACAGACCAGGGCGACGACCTCGAGCACCGACAGGGCCTCCCGCAGGACCACCAGGCCGGCGAGCGCCGCGATCGCCGGGCCGAGGCTCTGCAGCACGCCGAACACCCGCGTCGGCATCCGGCGGAGCGCGGACATCTCGAGTGCGTAGGGCAGCACGCTCGACAGCAGCCCGACGACGGAGAACACGACGAGCAGCGTCGGGTCACCGGCGACCCCGGCGACGGCTGGCCGCAGTCCGAACGGCAGGGCCACCACCATCGCGACGAGCATCGACACCGCCAGCCCGTCGATGCCGGGGATCGCCGCGCCGACCCGGCGGTTCATCACGATGTAGGCGGCCCAGCACCCGGCGGCCAGAACGGCGGCCACGACTCCCCCGACGTCACCGATCGCGGACGGTCCGACGCCGAGCAGCACCACGCCGGCGAGCGCCAGTGCGGCCCAGACGGCGTCACGCCAGCGCCGGGTGTGGGCGAGGGAGAGGGTCAGCGGGCCGAGGAACTCGATCGTCACGGCGACACCGATCGGGATCGTCGCGAAGGCCACGTAGATGAAGAGGTTCATGCCACCGAGGGCGAGACCGAGCAGGACCGCAGCGAGCCACTGGGCACGCGTCCAGTGTCGGACGCGCGGGCGGACGACGAGCGCCAGGACGACCGCACCGATGACGAGCCGGAGTGTGGCGGCCCCGACCGAGCCGACCTCGTCGAAGCGGGTCTTCGCGACCGCGGCGCCGATCTGCACGGACAGCATCGCGGTGAGGGCCAGCAGCGGTGCCGGGACCCGGTTCATCCGAGGTAGGCCAGGACCGCCAGGACACGGCGGTGGTCCTCGCCGGTGTCCTCGAGCGCGAGCTTGCCGAAGATGCTCGTGACGTGCTTCTCGACCGCACCGGTGCCGATCACGAGCGCGCGGGCGATGGCGGCGTTGGTACGGCCCTCCGCCATCAGGCCGAGGACCTCGCGCTCGCGGGGTGTCAGCGCCGCCAGGGGGTCACGGCGGCGACTCATCAACTGGGTGACGACCTCGGGGTCCAGCACCGTGCCTCCCGAGGCGACCCGGCGGACCGCGTCGTCGATCTCGTCGAGCCGGGTGACGCGGTCCTTGAGCAGGTAGCCGATGCCGGCGCTGCCGGCGGCCAGGACGTCCTCGGCGTAGGCCGCCTCGACGTACTGCGAGAGCAGCAGGATGCCGGTCCGGGGTGCGATCCGCCGGGCCTCGACGGCGGCGCGGACGCCCTCGTCGGTGAAGGTCGGCGGCATCCGGACGTCCATCACGACGACGTCCGGCGCCAGCGTGGGCAGGGCCGCGAGGAACGAGGCCGGGTCGCCGAACTGGCCGACGACGTCGATGCCGGCTTCGTCGAGCACGCGGGCCAGGCCTTCGCGCAGCAGGACGGCATCGTCGACGACGACGGCCCGGATGCGGACGGCCCGGATGCGTGCTGCATCCGGGCCGTCGGTCATGCGGTCAGCCTAGCGGCGACGTGGTCCGCTCACGTGCGCGGGACGGGCACGCCGTTCAGGGCGCCGAGCGGGATCCGCGCGGTCGCCTCGGTCGGTCCGCCGAGCGGGCTGGACACGGTCAGCTCGCCGTCCAGGGCCCGCATCCGGCCCATCAAGCCCTCGATGCCGTGCCCTTCGCGTGCAGTCGCCCCGCCGCGGCCGTCGTCCGTGACGCTGACCGTCAGGAACCAGGTGCCGGCGGTGTCGACCAGCAGCCCGAGGTACACCCCGGCCACCGAGGCACCGGCGTGCTTCGCGGTGTTCGTCAGCAGCTCGCTCACCGTGAAGTACACGTTCCGCTGGATCTCGGTCGCGAGCCCCAGGCCCTCGGGCAGGCGGATGTCGAGTCCGACCGGGATCGGCGAGCGGGAGCACAGCGCCTCGAGTGCGGCGACCAGCCCACGGTCGAGCAGGATCGGCGGCGCGAACCCGCGGGACAGCGCCCGGAGTTCGTCGAGCGCGTCCTGCGCGTGCCCCGAGGCCTCGCCGATCAGTCGCTTGGCCCGCTCCGGGTCCTTCTCGAACGACCGCTCGGCGGCGGCGAGGTCCATCCGCAGGCGGACCAGTCGCTGCTGCGGCCCGTCGTGCAGGTCGCGTTCGATCTGCCGGAGCGCCTGCCCCTCGGCGGTCACCGCACCGGCGCGGGAGGCCTGGAGGCCCGCCACCCGCTCCTCGAGCACCTCGGCCCGGAAGCCACCGAGCAGACCGTGGTCGATCCAGTAGTGCGCGAGCACCGAGCCGCGCAGCCAGAGCGGGAAGAGGACGACGCTCGCCGCCATCGACAGCAGGGCGAGGAAGAGCACGCCCGCACCGGAGCCGATGTCGTTCGGGTCGAGCAGGTAGCGACCGCCGATGACGTAGGCCAGGACGACGACGACCGGCCAGAGGAACCCGACGGCCAGCAGCAGCCCCGCACCGACGGTCACGACGGCGGCGAGTGGGTAGACGACGACCGCGTGCAGCAGGTACAGCCAGTAGTGCGGGTTCGCGACGGCCGAACCGGTGCGCGTCCACCAGTTCTGCTGCCACTTCGGCGTCCAGTCCACCGGGCGGATCGGCCGCGGGTCGGCCCAGCTCATCCGGAGCTTCTCGAACTGGCCGAGCCACCGGGCGACGAACAGTGCCACGAAGAACAGCAGCAGGGTGAACGGGTTGAACACGTCACGGGAGCCGAGGCCGCCGATGCCCAGGATCGCGGGGAACGCGAAGTACAGGGTGCAGAGGAGCACCGCGGTGAGGGCCATGTAGCCGAAGTCCCGCGGCGACCGACGCCAGGCTTCCCGGTAGAAGGCACCGGCGCTCAGCCGGCCACCGCTGCCGCCGGTGCCTCCGCTGCCTCCGCTGCCTCCGCTGCCTCCGCTGCCGGAGCGGATCGGGGCGTCCGGACCGCGCCCGCCGGGCGTCGACCCGGTCGGCTTCGACGTCGGGGCCGGCGTCACGGGCGGGGTCGCGTCCCAGCCGCCGGGAGGCCCGCCAGGACCGGGTGCAGTGGCGGAGGGCATCGGGATGGTCGCTTCCGGTGTCGTGGTGTCGAGCGGGACGGTCTCGGCATGGTCGGGCGAGGTCACGGCGTCGTCCAGAGGGACGGTGCGAGCCAGGTCGAGCCGGTCGGTGTCGGTCATGCATCGAGCCTCGCCCAGGAGCGGGCCCGGTCCCATCCTGCCGCCTCCCGGACCCGTGGTGGGGTTGTCCCCACCCCCGTTGTCCCC